>DASUPI010000400.1:0-6675 GCA_036281135.1 Rhodoplanes sp.
CCACGCCGGTGCGTGAACAGGCTCGCATCCTACTCGCCGGCCGACATCGCCGGGAGCGCTATTGAGACGGCTATCGGTCATCCGGCGACATGGAGGCGGCGCGCCCCTGGGGATTCGGCTCGCAAAGCTCACCCAAATCAGGGGTTGGCTGGGTGGCGACAGGGGCGGCCTCGCGAGGAGATCAACGAGGCCCGCCCCCAGGTGTCGCAGGGAACTTGGGGCTTACAAGGGCGGCGGCGAGTACGCAAAGCGTGGGGAGTGGTAGGTTCGCCATCCCGAGGCTCGCCGTCGCTGAGAGGGGGAGATTGGCGCTGACCCTCTCGGACTTTGAACGCTGCGAACGGCAAATCGTTCTATGCTGCACCTTCCTCACCCGCCCTTGAAGCGTCCGTCACGCATGCAACTTCTGATACTTGGCCAGCAATTCCTCCTTGGTCTCAACGTAGTCGGGGTTCTGGACGATACATCCTGGTTCCGCCGGGCAGACGAGCCTACATTGCGGCTCGTCCTCGGCACCGACGCATTCGCTGCACTTGTCCGGGTTGATCACGTAGATCGGATTGCCCGCCGTGATCGCCTGGTTCGGGCACACCGGTTCGCATGCATCGCAGGCGGTGCAGTTTTCATTGATCAAAAGGGCCATTTTTCGTTCTCCATCCCCGCGCGGCGTTGCCGAATCCTCATGGCAACGACCCCCCCTCACATCCGGTCGCGCGCGGGTCACGAACGAAAGTGACGCGATCCCTGGGGCACAATAGCACGGGAGCGAGCTTATCCCGAGGCTCGCCGGCCAAGAGGGGATGGTGCCGACCCTCTCGTACCTTGAACGCCGCACACCGCAGTTTGGTTCTTAGAGGGCCTGGGCCGGCGCTCGCCAAAAAGGCGCAGCCCCCACGACGGCGGTTAACATTTTGGTCCCGCGTCCGGAGCGTGTCCGTGACCGCATCGCCGGCCTCTGTAGCTGCGGACTGGTTCGGGCGGCGGGGAATTGAGCAAACTCGTCATTGCCCGACCTTGGGCTGCGGCAACGGTCCCGCCTGAGCGGTCATCGTCGCGAGCATGACCATGACGATGGCGACCCGATCATCGGGGAGGCGCCCTACAAACACTGTCATCGGGATATTGCTGGCAGAACCGCCGCCCCTGCTCGATCAAACTTTGCTTCCAAGCTTCGCGCGTCATGGGTGGCTGTGCTGTGGAAGGCGGTGGCGGGGCTGATGGTGCCGCTCCGACCGTTTCCGGCGCTTTCGGCTTCCGGAAAAGTGGGGCCACGCGGATCACGGCATTCGCCAGCGCATTGATCGTGCGTTCCGGTTCGCATGGACCTTGAGCTTGGGCGCTTGTGCAGGCGAGCATGGCGGTTAGCGTGATCATTGCTGAATATGACGCGCGCATGGTTCATCGCTCCTGCTTGGCCAGCTCCAGTAGGCCGACTTTGGCGCGGATGATCTTCTGTTCGGTGGTCATGACGGTATCCTCTCAAACCGCCGCGGCGGGGCGCTTCGCCACCCCGACCGCTCCGCGCCCCGCCTCGGCTATTGCTTTGCCGTGGGCAAGGACACCACCGTCATATTAGGTCTTGAGCTAATGCACGCAATATTGCTCCCGCCACGACAACGGACGCCACCGACCTGCGTCGCGACCGACACCAATGGCCTTACCACGACCTCTTCGCGGATCGTGATTGCCGACCAGTCAGTACGCCGTCACCCGCTACTACCCAGACTGGCGCGGGTGCAGCAGCGGGCACCGCAGCCACCGCCTCTCCATGGCAGCGCGCACGCCCGCAGTCGCGTTATGGAGCTGGCGAAACCTAAAATCGGCAATTCGGCCTAACAGGCCCCACCCCTTATGACTTCAGCTCTACTCGCGTCGCCGGGCTAACGATCACGAACGGACTTCCCCAGTTCCTCTTTTTTTTGCGACTCGATGATGGTCTCCACGCTTGACACGCGATCGTACACAGCCACCTGAAGGAGCGGGAAATTACTCTTGATCGCCATTCCGTCCTGCGCGGCAGCTTCGTAAGTCGCATAGGTCCGTTTCGTTTGCCGGTCTACCTGCAGGCGAAACTGACCGGTTTCCGGCTTCTGTTGCTGTCCGAACCGCACTTCAGTGAGTTCGTCCTGGTCTTGTTTCATCGTGAAAGTTGTAGTCTCTTTGCGAGCGATCATTACGCAAGTATCCTCTGACGTTTTATTTTAGTTTTCCAATAGCCGAAGCGGCGGATCGCACGCTATTCCTTTATCAGGATAATGCAACACAGACTCACTTGGCCGCGGCGGTCATCCGCAGGCCGAGGATCTTTCGCTGTCGCCGGCGCGCATCGCAGCGGCCCGCCCCGATGTGGTGCTTCTCGACATCGGCACGCCGGGCGGGCTCGACATCCCGGCCACGTTCCGCGAGATATTGCCCGACCTGAAGGTCGTCGCCATTGCGTCGCCGACATCGAGCAAGACGTGCTCGCCTGTGCCGAGGCCGGGGTGTCGGGCTTCGTTTCGCGCAACGGCTCGATCCACGATGCGGTGACGGCGGTGCATTGCGCGGTACGCAACGAGCTCGTTTGCTCGCCGCGCATCGCCGCTCTCTTGTTCAGCCGGGTCGCCGCCGCAGGCTCCAAACGCCTCGTCGACCGCGACAATGATGCGCTGATCCGGCGCGAGCACGAGATCGTGTCGCTCATCATGCAGGGACTTTCCAACAAGGAAATCTCCCGGCAGCTGCGAATCCAGAACGCGACCGTCAAGAACATATTCACAACATTCTGAGCAAGCTGCAGGTCCGCCGGCGCGGCGAGGTGGCTGCCCGCATCCGCGGCAGCGCCGTGCTCAGCCCGCGCCGCCCGCGCGGCGCCGGTCCTGTCGCGGCCGGCATTCCCTCGCAGCGGGACTGCCCGGCGAAACTGGATCAGAAGATCTAGACCCTTCCGTTTTTGCCGCTCCGTTCCGAACGACCGCTCGCGGGCCTCTCCGACAGGCCCCGCAGATCGTGTGCACGGCGAAAAACAGGCCCGCAGCAAGACCGCGCGCGGATCTGCATCCTCATCCGGATCTTCATTGGATCGACCGGCTCAGTCGCGCCGGAACGGCGCGTGCCATACTCGCGAACACGAGAGGCGATGCTTTGAAGCGGATTCGTGTCCTCCTGGCGAGAATGCCTCCATTGATGCTCGACATCCTTCACCACGTCGTCACAGCGGAACCCGATATGGCGGTCGTCGGCGTGATCGACGAGATCGACCTGACGGCCGCGGTGCGGCGCGCGCGCGCCGACGTGGTTGTGGTCGGAGAGGACCCGCAAGGCGAACAGAGCGATCTGTACCTGAAGCTGCTGCGCCGTCACCCGCACATCAAGGTGTTGGCGATCGCCGAGAGCGGCAAGAAAGCCTCGTTCTACGAGCTGCGCCCGCGGCGCATCTCGATCGGCAAGATATCGGCGCGCAGCTTCGCGGCGAGCCGCGCCGCGCGTGCGGCCGAGCGCGCCGAGATCACGGCGGTGCTCAAAGGAGACGCCCTCAAGCGGCTCATTGAATCGGATGGCGAACTCAAGCAGCAGGTCGCCGACGCAACCAAGGCCCTGAAAAGAGAGGAAGCGGACCAGGCCGAGGAGGTTCTGGCCCGCACGAGCAAAGCAGCGCTCGCGAAGATCACCGAGCTGCGCAAGCGCGCGGGGTGATGCGGCTGGACGCGGCGCCGCGCCGGCCGGCCGGTGGTCGGCCAAAACGCCGCGTCTATTTGCCGCGTCGCACAATGTTTTCCTGCGCCGCACAATACTCTCCGGTCCGATATCACGGGGTTCACGTATCGCGACCTACTCGCGCCAAACAGGCGCAAACTTCTGTGGTGCGAGGACTGTGATGCGGCCGTCATGGCGGAAACCGATGGCGGGCGCGCTGATGCGACTACCGTGTGCGGTTCCTGCGGCTGAGCGGTCAACGACTCGGCGGGTTCCGGCGGCGACTACTTCGATGTCATCATGAGAGTTGTCCGGCCCGCGGGACGTGCACGGCACGGCCGCCTGGGATAACAACCGCAACCGCTGTATCAGTTATTAAAACACCGCAGGACGCTCATCGCGAAACGCATCCGCGCCGGGCAATACGTTCCGCGCCCCGCAAACGCGGTCGGCGCAGGCTCAACACCCCGAGCGTTATCTCGATTGCAGGCGCGAGATCTGCTCGCGGCTCTTGGCGACGGCCTCTTTGCTCTTCGCGATCTGATCCTTGTGGACGGCGCAGGCGGTATCTGAACCGGACACCAGCGCAGCCGATTGATCGATCAAATCCCGCGAGTCTGCACAGAGTCTGTTCGTACTGCGGACGAAGTCCGACTTGCCCATGCCGCGCTCCTCTGCCAACAGACGGGAGCGCGAGCGGTCTCTCAGTCAGCAGCGCCTGGATCAGATCCTTGCCGATGATAGAAGAGCTACGCCGATTGACGAATATAGCGATAGAAACTACCGTCGATCGCGATCAAAGCTCAGCGCGCCGCCGCTACCCAGTTCCAGATCGCTTTCCTTCACAACGCGTTCATGCGGCTCGCGCATGCTCTTGATGCGGTATTGCGACTCGCCGCCATCGTCGGGAAGCTGCCGGACGATTTCGTAATCGCCACCGGCCGCTGCGGCCCCATAACGGGGGCTGCGGCAGAGTCGTACCGTCTGTCCGGATCGAAATTGGTGTGCCATATCTTCTCCGATTCACTGCGGCATGCGCCGCGTCCTTCACCGTGAGCAGAAGCAGAAAAGCCGCCCACGAGAAGGGGCGGCTTGAACGAATCCCTTGATCGAAAGCGGCATCGTGTTTCTGCAGCTCATAGCACTTGAATGGTGCCCACCGCGGTCTTGCCGGATTTGCGGTCCACTTGCGTGTCGAAGGAAACCTTCTGACCCTCGTTGAGATTGCGAATGCCGGCGCGTTCCAACGCCGAGGCGTGGACGAACACGTCCTTGCCGCCGTCGTCCGGCTGGATGAAACCGAACCCTTTCTTGTCATTGTAGAACTTGACGGTCCCCGTCATCATCGCAATTCGCCTTTCGCTGATGCGCTCAAGACGAGGCACGCATGTGCCTCGAAGCGCGGCTCATCGATGTTTGGAGAGGGTCTGAACCTGCGCCCAGCGGTCAGCAAAGGCAATACGGGCCCGATCGTCCGGCCAAATGTCGATAGCTAAAGGCTAATGGCCGGCACGGCATTTTGCAAGGCAAATCAGCCTGTCCTTGTCGCGACGCAGCACAAAAACGCGCCCCGCGCGATCCGCTGCGCTCGGCTCTTCCGGGCGCCCGACCATCCAAGATATGGCAGCTAAAGAGCTGGGGCGGCCGTGCTTTGCCGGAGCGCGCCGAGACCGCGTGTGAGCCGGCGTCTTGAAACCGACACAAGGGCGGTACACATATGAACCAGAGCGGCCCCACGGACTTCCGCGAGGCGCGTGTACGGATTCCGGTCAAACGGTGTCTCGCTCGCTCTTTCTCGATCACTGACACCCAGATCACGCGGGATGTCGTCACCCGGCCCGCGGCAGGGATCGCCAGCGCTTTGTGCTGCGGCGGATCTGCCGCTGCGCCATTAGGAAAGCTTTTTTGACCTCTTTTCAGAACTTCGGCCTCGCCGAACCGATTACGCGTGCGCTGGTCGAAGAAAACTATGTCACCCCAACTCCAATTCAGGTCGCGACCATCCCGGTTGCATTGGCGGGGCGCGACGTCGTCGGAATCGCGCAAACCGGCACCGGCAAGACCGCTGCCTTCGCGCTACCCATTCTGCATCTGCTGTCGGCCGCCGCGCGGCCGCCGCAGCGCAAGACCTGCCATGTGCTGGTCCTCAGCCCGACCCGCGAACTGGCCGGCCAAATCCTCGATTCCTTCCGGACTTATGGCCGCCATCTCCGGATCAGCTCGGCGCTCGCGATCGGCGGCGTGCCGATGGGCCGGCAGGTCCGCGCGCTGTTGAACGGCGTCGACGTGCTGGTCGCAACGCCGGGCCGGCTGCTCGACCTCGTGCGCGGCAACGCGCTGCGTCTGGGCGACGTCGGAGTCCTCGTGCTCGATGAGGCCGACCGAATGCTTGATATGGGATTCATCCACGACATCCGCACGATCGTCGCCAAGCTTCCGGCGCAGCGGCAGACCCTGTTCTTCTCTGCGACCATGCCGCAAGCGATCGCCCAACTGGCCGATCAGATGCTGCATGCACCCGCCAAGGTCGCCGTGACCCCAGTGGCCTCGACGGTGGAGCGGGTGGAGCAGCGCATCATCCATCTCGACCGCGCAGAAAAGCCGATGATGCTCGCCGACCTGCTCACGCGCGAGACGGTCGAGCGCGCGCTCGTGTTCACCCGCACCAAGCACGGCGCCGACAAGGTGGTGCGTGGTCTCGCCAAGGCCGGCATAGCCGCCGAAGCGATCCACGGCAACAAGTCGCAGAGCCAGCGCGAGCGAGCTCTCGCCGCGTTTCGCGATGGCAGCGTGCGAACGCTGGTCGCGACCGATATCGCGGCGCGCGGCATCGATGTCGACGGCATCACACATGTGGTGAATTTCGATCTGCCGAATGTGCCGGAAACCTATGTGCATCGGATCGGCCGCACCGCGCGCGCCGGCGCGGACGGCGTCGCCATCTCATTCTGCGACGCCGAGGAGGCGGCGTTTCTGCGCGATATCGAGAAGCTCATCCGC
>DASUPI010000401.1:0-5158 GCA_036281135.1 Rhodoplanes sp.
ACGACCTGAAGCTAGTCAGTGCCGGCGCAGGCACAAGGCGGAGAAAGGTCGCGATCCGGGCAGCGATTGTGGAGGAACACCATGTCGGAACTGACGCGCGATGACGTTGTCGCCGCCGTTCACCCGATCGACGACGCGACCATCGCTGAGATCATCGCGACCGGCGCGACGGAAGCGGAGCTTGCGGAGGCTTGCCACTTCGTCGCGCGCGAGTTCAAGCGGCACGAGCACCGGGACGTGCCGGTGGGACGGGTGGGACGGGTGATCTCGATCCTGGAGCGGGTGGGCGCCAAGCCCCGGCGCGGCTCGCCGTTCGGCGAGGCGGGATCCACCATGGAGTGAGGATCGGCCGGCAGCAATTGACTTGCCGGCGCGCCAAGGGGTAGTTTCCGCTCGCTCTCGACAAGAGCCGTGAATTGATGCGCCGACCGGTCCAGGAGGCCGGAGGTCAACGCCCGACAGCGCGGATGCGCCCTCGGGCGCACTGGCGTTTGGCGCGGCTCGTTCGGGCAAACCCCTCTCCCCGCATTGCGGGGAGAGGATGGTGAGCAGCGAACGACGTGAGTTGCGGACCGGGCGAGGGGGTGCGACCGGCGCGACAAATGCCTAGATGCCCCTCACCCGACGTCCTCGCCGCGCGCTCGGACGTCGACCTCTCCCCGCAAGCGGGGAGAGGTGGCCATGTGTAAAGGCGAACCATGTTTGAGGCCCTTTCCGACAAATTGTCCGGCATTCTCGACCGGCTGACGCGGCGCGGCGCGCTGACGGCCGCCGACGTCGACGCGGCCGCGCGCGAGGTGCGGCGCGCGCTGCTCGAGGCGGACGTTGCGCTCGACGTGGTGCGCGAGTTCATCGACAAACTGAAGGAGCGCGCGGTCGGGGTCGAAGTCATCAAGTCGGTCACCCCCGGCCAGATGATCGTGAAGATCGTGCACGACCAACTCGTCGAGACCCTGGGCGCGAGCGCCGACCCGATCGATCTGAACGCCGCGGCGCCGGTGCCGATCATGCTGGTCGGGCTGCAGGGATCGGGCAAGACCACGACGGCGGCGAAGATCGGCAAGCGCCTCACCGAGCAGGGCAAGCGCAAGGTGCTGATGGCCTCGCTCGACACCCGCCGCCCCGCCGCGATGGAGCAGCTCGCCGTGCTCGGCCAGCAGGTCGAGGTCGATACCTTGCCGATCGTCATGGGCCAGACGCCGGTGCAGATCGGCAGGCGCGCGATCGAAGCCGGAAAGCTCGGCGGCTATGACGTGGTGCTGCTCGACACCGCCGGCCGCATTACGCTCGACGAAGCGATGATGACGGAGGCGGCCGAGGTCAAGCGCGCGACCAGCCCGCACGAAGTGCTGCTCGTCGCCGACGCGCTGACCGGCCAGGATGCGGTCAATCTCGCCCGCTCGTTCGACGAGCGGGTCGGCCTCACCGGCATCGTGCTCACCCGCGTCGACGGCGACGGCCGGGGCGGCGCGGCGCTCTCCATGCGCGCGGTCACCGGCAAGCCGATCAAGTTGATGGGGGTAGGCGAGAAGGTCGACGCGATCGAGGACTTCCACCCCGCGCGCATCGCCGACCGCATCCTCGGCATGGGCGACATCGTCACGCTGGTGGAGAAGGCCGCGGCGACTATCGACGCGGAAAAAGCGCGGCGCACCGCCGAGCGCATGCGCAGGGGCGCGTTCGACCTTAACGATCTGCGCGAGCAGCTCGAGCAGATGCAGAAGATGGGCGGCATGTCCGGACTGTTGGGGCTGCTGCCGGGCGTCGGCAAGATCAAGAATCAGCTCGCAAACGCCAAGGTCGACGACCGCATGCTCAAGCGCCAGGTCGCGATCATCAGTTCGATGACGCCGCAGGAGCGGCGCAATCCCGACGTGCTCAAGGCGAGCCGCAAGAAGCGCGTCGCCGCGGGGTCCGGCGCCAAGGTCGAGGAGATCAACCGGCTACTCAAGATGCACCGCACCATGGCCGACATGATGAAGGCGATGGGCGGCGGCAAGAAGCGCGGACCGCTCGCCGGTCTCGCCAATGCGCTGGGCTTGGGCGGCGGCATGCCGAGCGCGGAGGAGATGGCGAAGCTCGCGGAGAAAATGCCGGGCGGACTGCCGGGCGCGCCGGGGCGCTTGCCCCCGGGCATGCCGGGGCTCCCCCCCAATTTCCCCGGCGGGGCCGGCGGCTTCCCAGGGCTCGGCGGCAAGGGCTTGCCGCCCTTCCCGGGTTTTCCGGGCGGAGGGAAGAAGAAGTGACCAACGAATTGTCATTCCGGGACGGCCCGAAGAGCCGGGCCCGGAATCCATATACACGGACGGACGAGAATGGATTCCGGGCTCGCCGCTGCGCGGCGCCCCGGAATGACGGCTTGCGACGATGAGAAAGGACGAAGGATGTCACTGAAGCTACGCATGGCCCGCGCGGGCACCAAGAAGCGGCCGTTCTATCACATCGTGGTCGCCGACTCGCGCTCGCCGCGCGACGGGCGCTTCATCGAGCGGCTCGGCTATTTCGATCCGCTGCTGCCGAAGGAGCGGACCGAGCGGCTCAAGCTCGACCTCGACAAGGTGAAGGCTTGGCTCGCCAAGGGCGCCACGCCCTCCGACCGCATCCTGCGCTTCCTCGATGAGGCGGGCATCCGCAAGCGCGCGCCCCGCAACAATCCGGAGAAAGCGATTCCCCGCAAGGAGCGCAAGGCGCGGGCGGAAGCCGCCGCCAAGGGCGAGGGCGCGGCGCCGGCGGCGAGCTGATTTCCTTCATCCTCCCCCGCGTAGCGGGGGAGGGGAACCGCCCACCGCAGGCAAGCTTGCGTAGCCTGCGCAGGCTTGGCTGCGTCGGCGGTGGAGGGGGCGGTCTTACTCCGCTGAACGCACCCCCTCCACCATGCTGCGCATGGTCCCCCTCCCCCGTTTCACGGGGGAGGATGAGTGGGCTGACGCGCCCTATGGTTCTCAGGAGGCGCGAAGCGCCGTTCTCGAAGGATGGCCTGATGGCTGACGAACAAAAGCGCGTCTGCGTCGGCCGCATCGGCGCGGCGCACGGGACGCGCGGGGAAGTGACGCTGTGGTCGTTCACCGCCGACCCGCCGGCCGTCGCGCAATTCGGGCCGCTCGAGAGCGAGGACGGACGCGTGTTCGAGGTAGCGGCATTGCGGCCGGGCAAGGGATTTTTCGTCGCGCGGCTGAAGGACATCGTCGACCGCACGGCGGCGGAGCGGCTCAACAATGTCGATCTCTTCGTGCCGCGCGAGCGACTGCCCGCTATCGACACAGCCGACGAATATTATCATGCCGACCTCATCGGGCTTGCCGTGGTGGACACTGAAGGAGCAGCGCTCGGTCGGGTGGTCGCGATCCAGAATTTCGGCGCCGGCGACCTGATCGAAGTGGCGCCGGTGGCGGGTGGCGAAACGGTGCTGCTCCCCTTTACCGAGGCCGTCGTGCCGGTCGTGGATATTGCGGGCGGCCGGATCGTAGCACACCCGCTGGAAGAGCTTCTCCAAACCTCTCCCCCGGTGGGAGAGGATGGCGAGACCGCTTCGCCTCCCCCTGACAGGGGGAGAGCCTGCCCCCGACTTGATCGGGGGTCGGCGAGCCAAAGCTCGCCGGGAGGGGGTCGTCTTCCGGCCCGCGACCCCTCCCCGGACCTTCGGTCCGACCCTCCCCTTTCAGGAGAGGGTGCAGCCCGACCTGACAAGCGCAGAGCGTAAATCCGACCCATGTGGCGCGCGTCCGTCATCACCGTCTTTCCGGAGCTGTTTCCGGGGCCGCTCGGAGCGAGCATCGCCGGAAAGGCGCAAGCCAAGGGCCTGTGGGCGCTCGAAGCGATCGATCTGCGCGGCTTCGCGCTCGACCGCCACCGCACGGTCGACGACACGCCGGCGGGAGGCGGACCCGGGATGGTGATGAAGCCCGACGTGCTCGCCCGCGCCATCGACGCCGTCGCTGCCGACACCCGCCCGCGCCTCCTGATGTCGCCGCGCGGCGTGCCGTTCACCCAGGCGCGCGCGGCACAGCTCGCGGCCGGTCCCGGCGTCGTCGTCGTGTGCGGGCGTTTCGAGGGCGTCGACGAGCGTGTGATCGAAGGGCGAAGCCTGGAAGAAATGTCGATCGGCGATTATGTGCTCTCGGGCGGCGAGCTTGCCGCCCTGGTGCTGATCGACGCCTGCGTGCGGCTGATTCCGGGCGTGATGGGCAAGGAGGCCTCGGCCGCCGAGGAGAGTTTTTCGCAGCATCTCCTCGAATACTCGCACTATACCAAGCCGCAGCTGTGGGAGGGGCGCGCCATCCCCGACATGCTCGTGTCGGGGGATCACGCCAAGGTGGCGGCGTGGCGGCGCGCCGAGGCGGAACGACTGACCCGCGCCCGCCGGCCGGACATCTGGGCCGCCTATCTCGCCGAGGTCGGCGCGAAGGCGACGGAAGGATGACAAACTCCATCTGATGGCGTAAGACGACGCGAACCCGCATTGATCCGATGAGACCGGCGCCCATGCGCCTGGCGCAGCGCTGGAGTTTCCCCATGAATGTCATCAAAGAGCTCGAGCAGGAGCAGATCGCCAAGCTCACCGCCAACAAGACCATTCCCGACTTCGGTCCGGGGGACACGCTGACCGTGAATGTGAAGGTGGTCGAAGGCGACCGCACCCGCGTGCAGGCCTATGAGGGCGTGTGCATCGCCCGCGCCGGCGCCGGCCTCAACGAGAACTTCACCGTGCGCAAGATTTCCTACGGCGAGGGCGTGGAGCGCGTGTTTCCGCTCTACTCGCCGATGATCGACTCGATCAAGGTGGTGCGGCGCGGCAAGGTGCGGCGCGCAAAGCTCTATTACCTGCGGTCGCGGCGCGGCAAGTCCGCCCGTATCGGCGAACGCACCGACCGCCGCGGCAAGGCCGAGGCGGCGGCCGTCGAGCCGGCCGAAACCGCCGCGGAGTGACGTTCAGCCGCCCTGCTCGCTCATCGCGGGCGCAGGCGTGATCCAGCCGACCGCAGCCCCGGTCGCATCCTTGACGACGGCGATGCGCCCCACGCCGGGCACGTCGAACGGCGCGCGCAGCACCGCGCCGCCCGCCGCCTGAACCCGGCTCACGCGTGCGTCCACGTCGTCGACGGAGATGTGCGCGAACCAGTGATCCGGGATGTCGCCGAACTCAGGCCCCTGCATCAGA
>DASUPI010000402.1:0-2490 GCA_036281135.1 Rhodoplanes sp.
ACGCTGCCGGACCTTCCCTATCCTTATGAAGCGCTCGCGCCCTTCATGTCGCGCGAAACGCTCGAATATCATCACGACAAGCATCATCAGGCCTATGTCACGACCGGCAACAACCTGCTCAAGGGCACCGAGTGGGAAGGCAAGTCGCTCGAAGAGGTCGTCAAGGGCTCGTTCGGCAAGAATGCCGGCCTCTTCAACAATGCCGGCCAGCACTACAACCACATCCATTTCTGGAAGTGGATGAAGCCGAACGGCGGCGGCGACAAGATTCCGGGCGATCTCGAGAAGAAGATCATCGCCGATCTCGGCTCCGTCGCCAAGATGAAGGAGGACTTCATCCAGGCCGGCGTCACCCAGTTCGGCTCGGGCTGGTGCTGGCTCACGGTCAAGGACGGCAAGATCGTCGTGACCAAGACGCCGAACGGCGAGAACCCGCTCGTGCATGGCGGCGCGCCCATTCTCGGCTGCGACGTCTGGGAACATTCATATTATATCGATTATCGCAACCGGCGGGCCGACTATCTGAAGGCCTTTGTCGATCACCTGATCAATTGGGATCATGTCGCCGAACTCTACGAGGCAGCCGCCAAGTAACGAGTTCGGGCGCATGAAACCGTCATCATCCGCGCCAGCGGGTGATCCCGTCATCGGCGGCGACATCGCCGCCGATGGCGAATGCCGGGCGCTCGTTCGCGGAGCATCCGGCGAACGCGTCACGGCCGCCGGCCTCCCGCAAGGTGACCGCCACGCCCATTAAGTCGCCGCGTCGGAACTTCGTGTCATGGTGACGCAGCCGGCCATCGTGCGCGCGGCCGAGCGGCTTGCCGACGCTCTGTCGCTTGCCGTGTTCGCCGTCGTCGCGATCGTCGCCGCCTTGACGTTCCGGCATTACGGGCTCGGCTGGGACGACTACACGCACGCCGAATATGGCGGCCTCCTTCTGCGCCTCTATGAGTCGGGCTTCAGCGATCAGCGCGCGCTCTCCTTCGTCAATCTCTACGCTTATGGCGGCGGCTTCGACATGCTCGCGGCGCTCGTCGCCAAGATCCTGCCGTTCGACCTGTTCGAGACGCGCCGCCTCGTCGGCGCGGCGGTCGGGATCGTGGGACTTTTCATCACCTGGCGCATCGCACGCCGCCTGGGCGGACCGATCGCCGGCTTTCTCACGGTCGCGCTGCTGGCCGCCTGCCCGCTCTATTACGGGCACATGTTCATCAACCCCAAGGACGTGCCCTTCGCGGTGGCGATGGCGCTGCTCGCCCTCGGCCTGGTGCGCGCCTTCGACGAATACCCGACGCCGTCGGTGGCGACAATCGCCCTTGTCGGGATCGGTTTCGGCCTGTCCTTCGGTTCGCGCGTCATGGGCGCGCTCGCGGTCGTTCCTGCGGGCGCGGCGCTGGCCCTGATCCTCGCGGTGGATGTGCGCAAGGACGCGCGCGCAGCGCTCGGGCGCGCCGGCCGATTCCTTCTGCGGCTCCTCCCTGCCCTGCTCGTCGCCTATGCGGCGATGGCGCTGGTATGGCCCTGGTCGGTCGTGTCTCCGCTCAATCCGCTGCGCGCTCTTTTCTACTTCTCGCAGTTTTTCGAAAAGCCGTGGAAGGAGCTGTTCGACGGAGCGATCGTCGCGGTGACGGACATGCCGCGCAGCTACGTGCCGACGCTGTTCCTGCTGAAGGCGCCGGTCGTCTTCGTCGCGCTGGGGGTGGCCGGCGCGCTCGGCGCCTTGGTCGCTGCCGCGAAGGCGGCGACGCCGGCGGAGCGGCGCGCCGGATTGCTGTTTCTTGCCGTAAGCGCCCTGTTCCCCATCGCTTACGTGGTGCTGACCCGGCCGGCCGGCTACAACGGGATTCGGCATTTCGTATTCCTGCTGCCGCCCTTCGCCGTTCTCGGGGGACTTGCGGGCGCGTGGCTGACCGCCCGCTCGATGCGCCTGTCCCGCGCCGCGGCCGCGGGAGTGGCCGCTCTCATCCTCGCCGGACTGATCGAGCCGGTCGTCGCGATCGTGAAGCTGCACCCGTACGAGTACACCTATTTCAACCCGCTGGCGGGCGGCGTGCAGGCGGCCGAGCGCCGCTTCATGCTGGACTATTGGGGATTAGCCAGCAAAGAGGCCGCACAGGGACTGCGAACGAAACTCGCCACCATGGATGCGCCGCAGCCGGCGCGGCCCTGGCGCATCGCCGTGTGCGGCCCGCAGCGCGCGGTGAAGGTCGAGCTCGGCCCTGATTACGTGACGCAATGGCAGTCGCAGGGCGCCGATTTCGCCATTTCGCTCGGCGTCTTCTATTGCGCGAGGCTCGATGCGCCGCTCCTCTTCGAGGTCGCGCGCGAGGGCGCGGTCTATGCGCGCGTCTACGACATTCGCGGGCGCGAGATACCGACGCTGCTGACCCTGCCGCCGCCGTAACGCACCCTGGCAAGCCGATTACTCGCCTTGGATCGTTCTACCCTCAGTGGTCATGCTCGTATCCCGCTCATTCCCGCGACAGC
>DASUPI010000403.1:0-3863 GCA_036281135.1 Rhodoplanes sp.
CATCTGCCACGCCCCGCTCGCGCGCTCGTGATCCTCGACCATCGCCTCCAGGAGCGCGCCGGCGTGCCGGCGCACGAACGGAACCGCCGCGCCGATCAGGGCCGAGGCGACCGGGTTGCGTTTCTGCGGCATGGTGCTCGACCCGCCGCGGCCCGGCGCGACCGGCTCGGAGGCTTCCTCCACCTCGGTCTGCATCAGGAGCTTCACGTCGAGCGCGAGCTTGCCGCAGGTCCCGGTGAGCAGACCGAGAAACGCGCCGATTTCGGCAATGCGGTCGCGTGCGCTGTGCCAGGACATGTCGGGCACACCGAGCCCGAGCTCCTGCATGAGGGCGGCCTGCACCGCCAGTCCGCGATCGCCGAGGGACGCGAGCGTGCCGACGGCGCCGCCGAACTGCCCGACCAAGAGCCGCGGCTTAATCTCGTCGAGCCGCTGGCGGTGCCGGAGAAAGGCGGCGAGCAGGCCGGCGATCTTGTGGCCGAAGGTGGTCGGGATCGCCTGTTGCAAATAGCTGCGGCCGGCCATGACCGTGTCGCGGTGGGCGCGGGCGAGCCCGGCCAGCCCCGCCGCAATCGCCGCGATGTCCGCTTCGATGAGCGCGAGCGCCTCACGGATTTGCAGAATGGTCGCGGTGTCCATCACGTCTTGCGTGGTCGCGCCGAAATGGCACCATTCGCCGAGCCCGTCGCGGCACAGCCGCACAAGCTGGTTGACGACCGGCTGCACCGGGACGCCGATCGTCGCGGTGTCGGCTGCGAGCGCCGCCAGGTCGAATTGCCCGAGGTCGCAGTGGCGGGCGATCTCCTCCGCCGCCTCCGGCGGGATGACGCCGAGCCGCGCCTCCGCGCGGGCGAGCGCCGCCTCGAAATCGAGGTATTTCTGGACACGGTTGCCGTCGGAGAACACCTGACGCATCGGTTCGGTCGCGAACATCGCGCGGAAGATCGTCGAGTCGATGGCGCTGGCAGGCATTTCGTTCGCCTTTACACGCAAGGGACCTGCAGATTGAGTGAGTGATTATCCCAGCCGCTTGTTTCGATTCGATGGGGCAGACGAGAACAGGAATTTTGGCGCGCGCGCCCTTCCCTCTTCGAAACGCGCGAAGCAACCCATAGTCCGCGCCGCAAGGTCGTGTTCTCGATGCAGCAGATGAACCGCCGTGCCCTCATTGTCGCAACGTGCCTTCCGGGCGCAACCGGCTTGTACGCCCAAGGGCTGGCTCGCGACAGCGCGGAGATCGAGCGCGATCTGCCGATCGAACCTCCCGGAACGGGCACGCCGCGACGGCTCGATCTCGCCGCGGCGATACGTGCGCTGAATATCCCGTCAGTCAGCGTCGCGCTGATCGGGTCTTTGGCCGCGGCGCCACGGCGGACACGCTGCATCAGGCCGCTTCGCTTTCCAAGCTCGTGACCGCGGTTGCCGCATTGCGCCTCGTCGAGCAGGGCCGCCTCGCGCTCGATCGCGACGTGAACGAGCAACTGACCGGGTGGCGGCTGCCGGACAGCCCCCTCACGCGCGGCCATCCGGTGACATTGCGGGGGCTGCTCAGCATGACGGCAGGGATCGGCGTGCCCGGCTATGTCGGCTATGCGCCGGAGCAGCCTCTGCCGGACCTCGTTCAAATCCTCGACGGCGCGCCGCCGGCGAACTCGCCGCCGGTCCGGGTCGAGTCCGTTCCGGGCGCCCGCTATGCCTATTCCGGCGGGGGCTACGAGATCGTGCAGGCGCTGATCGAGACCGTTACCGGCCGCAGCTTCGAGGCCGCGATGCAGAAACTCGTCCTTCAACCGCTCGGCATGTCCCACAGCATGTTTGTACAACCGCTGCCGCCCGCGCTCGTGGGCCGGGCAGCGGAGGGCCACGACGCGAGCGGCGCGCCCTTGCCCGGGGGCTGGCGCGTCGTCCCCGAACTCGCCGCCGGCGGACTGTGGTCGACCCCGACCGACCTCGCCAAGCTGCTGATCGCGATCGCGCGCGCATTTCGCGGCGAGCGACCGGCATTCTTGGGCCAGGCCACCGCGCGGGCGATGCTGACACGGCAGAGCGTGGGGCCCTATGGGCTCGGAGGTGCGGTCGACGGCGCGGGTTCGGACCTCGTCCTCATGAAGCGGGGCCAGAATGTCGGCTACCAGTCCTACATGTTGATCTTCCCGGTGACCGGCCAAGGCATGGTGGTGATGACCGGATCGGACAACGGCACGCCGCTGGCGACGGCTCTGATCCGCCGCGCCGCATCCGCGTATCGCTGGCCGGGGCTCGGCGAATTGCGGGACTGACCGCTCCGGACGACGGCTACGTATTCGACCGAGGGGCTCCCGGCGCAAAAACCGCATGCAAAAACACAGCAATCGTTAAAGTTAGGCAGGTAAAAACGTAAGTGTCATTACGCATGAGGAAATTTTTACTGAGTTATTTTTCGATGATAGACGTATATTTGTAAAGCTGATCGGCAACTCACAACGAAAATATCACTACGTCTTGGCTATGCCTTCCCCATATTTATACGAGTTATATTTTTGGCCTCGCGGACGTCTGTAAAAACGCGCTCTCATTGGAAACCTTCCAATAACAGCTTTCCTTTTGCAAACGAATGGCATCTGCATTATCTCTCTTAAGAGGATACGATCGTGCGTCCATAGGCGTCACGGAGATATCGCCGCCCAATGATCGTCTGTTCGTGCAACGTATTGTCCGATCATCAAATTCGCGCCGTTTTGCGCGCGAACGGGCCGCGCATGACAAGCCAGATCTATGGCTGCCTCGGCTGCAGCGCCCAGTGCGGGCGGTGCGCACGGACAATCCGGCGCATCATGGACCAGGCGACGGTCAAGTGCTCCGGCGAATGCACCTGCTGCCCGCGCGCGCTGGCGAACGGCGTGGTAGCCGCGGGCGTCGAATCTGCGCCGACGGCCGCGTAGGCGGCCGACCCGTCCGGCATTGCGTGGCCCCCTCCGGGCCCGTCCAATTTTCTTGCACAGCCTCCACTTGCCACAGCCTTCGGCATCCATCAGTTTGCGGGATGCGCGCACGCGCGTTGCGCCGCATGAATTGAGGAACGGAGCGGTCGGTATGAAGGGCGAAGCCAGGGTCGTCGAGTATCTCAACAAGGCGCTGCGGCACGAGATGACCGCGGTCAATCAGTACTGGTTGCATTACCGCATGCTGGAGAACTGGGGATTTCTGTCGCTCGCGAAGCACTGGCGCAAGGAATCGATCGAGGAGATGGAGCATGCGGACACGCTCGTCCATCGCATCATCTTTCTCGAAGGCTTTCCCAACATGCAGGTGCTCGATCCGCTCCATATCGGCCAGAACGTCAAGGAGGTTTTGGAGTGCGACATCGCCGCCGAGATTTCGGCGCGCACTTTGTACGAGGAGGCGGCGACCCACTGCCATAGCGTGAAGGACTATGTGACGCGTGACCTGTTCGAGAAGCTGATGAGCGACGAGGAGGGGCATATCGATTTCCTCGAAACGCAGCTCGACCTCGTCTCGAAACTCGGTCTCGAACTGTATTCCCAGCATCACATGGGCAAGCTCGAAGACGATTGATCCGGGTCGTGTCGCGCCCCCGCAGCCGAGGGCAGACGAGCGCACGCCTCGGCCGGGCGATCCGTGTGAACGCCGGTCGAGATCCGCACTTTTCCAGCGGCGTTTGGACAGTCGGGCATGCTTCGGCCTCCGGTGGCGGATTGTCCAGGTAGTCCACAGGAGGGCCCCGCCCCCGGAGCGGAGCGCGTTTCGCGCGCAGCGCAGCGGCGGGGGCGGGAGGAGCCTTGTGGACCCACCTGGACAATCCGCAGGGTGGATCGCGAGATTGTCGACGGGTGATCAGCGATGATGATGGCCGGGTTGTCGCC
>DASUPI010000404.1:0-5090 GCA_036281135.1 Rhodoplanes sp.
GCGGGATCCGACGGTGCGGCGCCTGTGTCCGAGAGGGCGGCGAGATTGGTGACGCCCCGCGGATTGCCCGCCTCCGCCGCGCGCTCGAACAGCTTGCGTGCCCGGACTCTGTCCCCGGGAACGCCCGACCCGGTCGCGAGCAGCACGCCGAGCTCGACCATGGCCGACGTGCTTCCTCGGTCGGCCGCCTTGCGATAGGCGCTGATCGCTTCGGCCAATTGTCGATTGGCCGCGTAGGCGCGTCCGAGCTGGTAAAGGGCGCGTCCGAGCTGGTAAAGCGCGCGCCGCGATCCGGTCGACGCGACCCGGCAGAACTTGATCGCTGTCGCGATATCGGACGGGGCGATTTCGGGAGCGCCTTTGACGTCCGCCGGCTTGTCCGGATCGGTGGGGTCGGCGGCGAGCCGGTCGCACAGCACGAGATCGGCCGACTGAGCGTGGGTCGCGGAAGGAAGCGCGGTGATCGCCAGCGGCAACAGGCAGATGCCGACGCTGCAAGCGACCCACACCGTGCGGAATCGTCTCGTCATGATCCCCATGCCGCCATCTCGCACAGCGCTCTTGCGACGAGACGAGCTTAAAGCTGCCGACCTGGGCCAGCAAGCGGCAACCTCGCTGTGCGGAGGGCGCCCGCCGCCGAGCGAAACTGAACTCTGGACGCGGCCCGCCGCCGAACGAACAGATCGACGGCGCGTCGGGCCGCACTGCAAAAATCGCGGATCGATCAGGACGACAGATCGCCCGTTCTCGAGGTTTTCAGGCCGTCCATCGCAACCTTGCTAAGAGTTTCCCCCAGGCCCTTCACCTGCTCGCTCAGGACTTGCGTCTGCGACTGAAGGAAGTCATTCAGCAAGCGAGCAAATTCCATGATACTTTTTGCTTGGACGATTTTTTGAGCGAATTCAAACGCGGATATCGCGTTGCGCAAGGCGAATTCCATCGCCTTTTTGCCGACCTCCTGAACGCCGACTTGGCTCGCCTCGACCCGCTCCTCGACCATGGAGGCGGCCCCTTCAGTGGCTCGGATGTAATTGTCGAAGGCCAGCTTGGCTCGTTGAATGCTTCGCTCGGCCACAGCACGCATCTCGCTGGGAATCTCAAGCTGCGGGGTTGTGCTCGTGATCATGGCGCTCTCCCTATCGACGCGGTTTTTTTTGAATTTTCGGGCATCGCTCCGCCAGAGCATTGTCTTGGATCAAAATGGGACTTGGCCGGCATCCGGGGGCGCGGGCTAAAAAAAGCGCGCGCCGGGAATGGCCCAGAAACTGATCGTCAGTCGCGCCTGCGCTGCGCGAGACGTTCTATCGCTCAACCAGGCGTTGCTTGGCCAGTCTATCGCTTGACGAGCGACAACGGGTCGCGCGTTTCCGGAATGCGCTGCCAAGTGTTGTTGTCGTTTTCCTCAAAGCGCCAAGTCTGGCTGTTGCTGCCGCGCAGCACCAGCTCGCTGCGGTCCATCTGCCAGGATGACGCGCCGAAGCGGGTGATCGACGGGTCGCAGCCGGGCTTGAGCGAGAGCGCATAGCCGTCGCCGGATGGCGTGCTGGCGAGCGTGAGGGAGCAGATCTTTCCGCCGGCGCGCACGACGTCCCACTCGCCGGCCATCTGGTCCACGGTCGGCGGGGGCGGCTCGACCGCGGCGACGCTCTGCAGGAAAAGCACGCCGTCGCCGGGGCGCGGCGCCTCGAAAATCCCGTGCTCGACCTCGCTCATTTCGAGCACCGGCTTGCCCTTGCCGTCGTGCAGGCGGAGGAAGTCGTTTTCGGCGATCGTCCAGCCGGCAATGTCCTTCACGAAGGGGAACACGCCCGTGCAGGCCTTGTCGAATTCGAGCTTCAGCCCGGCGGCGCCGGCGAGGTCCGTCTTGAGCTCGACGGTGCAGCGGCGGTCGCGGTCGGCATTGGAAAACTCGTACGCGCCGGCCATCGCTTTCGCGGTCTCGTTGGCCGGATTTGCGGGCGCCTGCGCTTGCGCTGCGGCGGGATACAGGCAGGCGAGAGCGGCGGCGAGCCAGACAATGCGTTTCGTGCTCATGGTGAGTAGATTTAGCATGAGAAAAGCGAGGATTCCATGCGGCGCGGCCCGGCATCCCCGCCTCAATCCTTGTTCGCCGGCCAGGGCGTTTCGGGAACCGGCGTCAGCGGTCCGCGCCCGGCGAACCAGGACAGGAGATTGTCCACGACGAGCTGGTCCATTTTCTCGCGCGTGTGGAGCGAGGCGGAGCCGACATGCGGCAGCAGGACAACGTTCTCCATCGCGACGAGCTCGTCGGGCACCGCCGGCTCGTCGGCGAACACGTCAAGCCCGGCGGCGTGGATGGTGCGGTCCTGCAGCGCCTTGATCAGGGCCGGCTCGTCCACCACCGATCCGCGCGCGACATTGATCAGGATGCCGCTCGGCCCGAGCGCGCGCAGGACCTCGGCGTTGATCAGGTTGCGGGTCGCCGTCCCGCCGGGGACGATGACCATCAGCGTGTCGACCTCGCGCGCCATGGCGACCAGATCGGGGTAATGCCGGTATCCGACGCCGGCCTGCGGGCGGCGCGAATGATAGACGACGGGGACGCCGAAGGCGTCGAGCCGGCGCGCGATCGCCTTGCCGATCCGCCCCATGCCGACCATGCCGACCGTGCGGTTGCGCAGCGTCGCCCTGGTGAGCGGATAGGCGCGCTCCAGCCATTTGCCGGCGCGCAGGTAACGCTCCGCCTGCGGCAGCTCGCGCACGGTGCACAGAAGCAGCCCGATCGCGGTGTCGGCCACCTCCTCGGTCAGCACCTTCGGCGTATTGGTGACGACGATGCCGTGCCGCCCGGCCCAGGCCGCGTCGACATGGTCGTAGCCGACCCCGAAGGTCGACACGATCTCCAGTTTGGGAAACCTTGTCATGAACTCGCCGTTGATCCCGTCGACCATATAGGTGACGGCGATCCCGCGGACCTTGTCCGCGATGCCGGCTAGAAAGGAATCGCCATCCTTCGCCTCGCTCAGCCGGTGCAGCGTGCAGGCGGGCGCAAGCCCGTTGACGACCACGGGTTTCGGGGCTCCGACCACCAGGATGTCGGGCTTCTCGTCGGCCATGTGAAGCTTCCCCATGCGCGGCTTGGCGGATTAGGCGTTGACGACGCGGCGGACCGGCGCGTCGCCGCCGGCGGAGAGTAGACGAAGCCATTCGCCCCGCCTATTGATACGATTGTCGTTTATGATTTCCGGAGCGCGACGCGCATGGGCTATGTCGACACTGTACTGCAGCCGGACGAAATCGTACGTTTCAAAACGAATTACCATTGGGTCGGATTCGTCCCGGGGTTGGCGCTCCTTCTGCTGGCGATCATCTCCTACTGGTGGTCCGATCGGCCGGACAGCTGGTACGGCCTGTGGATAACGCTGGCGGTCCTGCTGCTCGCGGGGGCGGGGATTTTGCTCGTCCGCGCCGGTTTTCAGCGCTTCATCACGGAGATCGCGGTCACCGATCGGCGGGTCATCTACAAGACCGGGTTCGTCTCGCGGCAGACCGACGAAATGCCGCTGGCAAAGGTCGAGAATATCGAGGTCAAGCAGTCGATCCTCGGGCGCCTGCTCGATTACGGCGACGTCGACGTCCAGGGCACCGGCGCCGGCGGTATCGGTCCCGACAAGCTCCATCGGATCGCCTCCCCGCTCGAATTCCGCAATCACGTCCTCGCGGGGTAACGCTATCTTCCCTCCCCACCGACGCGGGGCTCAAGCATGTCATTCCGGAAGTCGAGCGAAGCTCGGCTTAACCCCGGTCTGTGAGCATGGATTCCGGGCTCGCCGCTGCGCGGCGCCTCCCCGGAATGACGGCGCTGCAATCGGCCAAGCTCGGCTCACACCAGCAAGCCGATCGGATGCTCGACGGCCTGCTTGAAGGCGGCGAGGAGTTGGGCGCCGAGCGCGCCGTCAACCACGCGGTGGTCGCACGACAGCGTGACCGTCATCCGCGCCTCGAACCGCACGCCGCCGTCATTCGTTTCGACCGGCCGGCGCTCGGCCGCCCCGACCGCCAGCAGGCTCGACTGCGGCGGGTTGATGATGGCGGCGAATTCGCGCACCCCATACATGCCGAGATTGGAGAGCGTCGTGACGCCGCCCTGATACTCCGCGGGCTTGAGGCGGCGCTCGCGCGCCCGCGCCGCGAGGCCCCTCACCTCCGCTGAAATGGCGGTGAGCGTCTTCGTCTCGGCGGCGCGGATCACCGGGGTGATCAGCCCGCCGTCGAGCGCGACGGCGACGGCGATATCGGCGCTGCGGAACCGAAGAATGCGATCTTCCGCCCAGACCGCATTCGCCGCTGGAACGCGATCGAGCGCGCGGGCGAGCGCCTTGATCAGGAAATCGTTGAGCGAAAGCTTGTAGGCGGGCGCGCCGTCCTCATCCCTGCCCGCCGACGCGTTCGCCTCCGCGCGCACCGCCTCGATTCGGTCGAGCGCGACCTCGCAGGTGAGATAGAAGTGCGGGACGATCTGCTTCGCCTCGACGAGCCGCGCGGCGATGGTCCGCCGCATCGAATCGACGGCGATCTCCTCGTAGGAGCCGGGGGCGTAGACCGATCTGACCCGCTCGGCCGTGAGCCCGGTTGGCGGCGCGGCCGCGGGTTCCGCCCCGCGCGCCACAGCGCTTTCGACATCGCGGGCGACGATGCGCCCATGCGGCCCGGACGACGCGATGCGGCCAAGGTCGATGCCTGCCTCGACGGCGAGGCGGCGGGCGAGCGGCGTGACGGTGCGCCCGCCCGGCAGCCGGGCCGGCCCGAAATTCTTCGGCGGCGTGCGGATCGGGTGGAAGGGATCGAGCGGCGGGACCGCCCGCGCCGGCTCCGCCCGCGCCGGCTCGACCCGTGCAGACGCACCGGCTGCGGCCGGCGCTTTGGGCGGCGGCGGGGCAATGCTCGCCGAACTATGCCCGGCCGGCGCGGATTGAAGCGGCGCGCCCGCCTCGGCGAGCACTGCCACCACGGCGCCGACCGGCGCGACCGCGCCCGCCGGCACGCGGATTTCCGTCAGCACGCCTACAGAGGTGGCGGGCACTTCCATCGACGTCTTGTCGGTCTCGATCTCGAACAGATTGTCGCCC
>DASUPI010000405.1:0-7531 GCA_036281135.1 Rhodoplanes sp.
GGGCCGGGCGCTCTGGTTGCGCGGCCGCCAGGACCAATCCATCGTCGAGCTGGAGCAGGCGATCGATCTGAGCCCGAATTTCGCGCTCGGCCACTACACGCTGGCGTTCGTCCACTCGCAGCAAGGCGATCCGCGCGCGGCCATAAAGTCTTCCGATCACTCGCGTCACCTCAGTCCGTTCGACCCGCTCCTGTTCGGCATGCGATGGCGCTGGTGCGCCTCGAGCGGTTCGACGAAGCGGCCGAATGGGGCGTCAAAGCCGCCGCGCGGCCGAACGCGCATGCGCACATTCTCGCGATCGCAGCCTTCTGTTTGGCGCTGGCCGGGCGGCTCGACGAGGCGCGCGTCTATGTGGCGGCCATCCGCAAGACGCTTCCGGGCTACCGCGTGGACGATTTCCTCACCGCGATGCAGTTCGCCCCGGATGGGGCCGCCTTGTTCCGGGAGGGCGCGAGCCGGATCGGGATGACATGATCGGGCCGAGCGACGGGCCGCGTTGCGGCGATTCGCGTTCGGCAACGCTCTATCATGAAAAGAACGCTTGCACCGCCGCTCGTGCGAACGACCGTGCGCGGTTTTCCGCGCCCGCGTCTTTAAGCCGTGAACAGCAGGTCGCGCGTGAGCCACTCGAGCTGGGCGACCTGTTCCGGCGCGGCGCGCAGCCGCTCGCGCTCGCGTCCCGACAGCCGCTTGATCGCGACCGCGTTCGAGGGCGCCACGCCGTGTTCGACATCGTCGAGCTGCTGCGCGAGAATCAGGTCGAGAAATACGCCGCTCGCATCGACCAGTGCCTGCAGGTCGTGCTCGCCGCCGGTTCGGCCCTGTTGCAAGGGCGGCGTGATATCCGGCGCACCACGTCCTGCTCGGTGATGATGCCCTTGGGCCGGCCCGACCCGTCGACGACGACGGCCGAGGAGATGGCGTCGTCCGCCATGCGCTTCACGGCCTGGCCGATCGTCGTGCCCGGCGGGATCAGCACCGGCGGCGGCCGCATCCGTCGCGGACGACGCGCCGGAATATGTCGGTCTGCAGAATCACAACGGCCAGCTCCGCTGACGCGCGCGCCTCTGACGAGGATGATCGAGCGAATGGTCATGTTAGCACGGCCGCGATGCCGTGCGCAGCCCCAAGCGAGCCGCGCTCACAGAATGCCGCCGCGATCGCGAGATCGCGATAGGGGCCGCGGGGCGCGGTTGCCGGCCCACCGTATGCCGGGCCCACCTTGCGCCCAGGACTTTTCCCCGCACGGCTTGATCGCCTATCGTGCGCCGCGTGGCTCGGCCGAAGGCGAGGCCGGAACGCGTTTCGTTTTGCGCGACCCGCGCGATCTTGCGCGGGCCTCGCGCGCCAAACCGCAGGGAGGGGAAATCGTCATGTCATTGCTCACGCTTGCACAGGCCAGCACGATTGTTGATGTCGCATTGCGAAAGGGGCGCGTCATCAATTGCGCGCCGCTCGTGGTCGCCGTGCTCGACGCGGGCGGGCATCTCGTCGCCTTCAAGCGCGAAGACAAGGCCGGAATCATGCGGTTCGACATCGCCTTCGGCAAGGCGTGGGGGGCGCTCGGCATGGGATTCGGATCGCGCGAGCTCGCGGCGCGGGCCTCCGCCAATCCGGTCTTCTTCAATGCCCTGGCGGCCGCGAGCGGGGGACGTTTCGTGCCGGCGCCGGGAGGCGTGTTGATCCGGGATGCAGCGGGGGACGTCATCGGCGCGGTCGGCGTCTCAGGGGACACTTCGGATCGCGACGAGGAATGCGCGCTCGCAGGGATCGAGGCGGCCGGGCTCAAGGGCGATCCCGGCGCGGCCAGATAGCGGCGCGCGGCGCTCTCGCTTAAAGCGACCGACGGGCGCGCTCGCTACTCCGCCTCGCGATTGGTGAACCGGACATTGCCTAGTCCGGTGCCGATCGTGAACACGCCCCAGTGCTCGACATCGCGCATGAACGGCGCCTGGCTCAGCCCCTGCACGACGGCATCGTTGTGCATGAGGATGGAGGTTTCGAACCCCCCGATCTTGGGGATCGCCTTGTGCAGCGCGCCGGGCAGGTTGAAGCGCGAGCTTGCCCAGTTCCCGGGCAGGTTCTGCGCGCCGCGATCGATCGAGCCGTCGGGCTCGATCTTGCCCGGGCAACCGATGCCGATGAACGGAGCGAGCACGACGCCGTCCTTGCCGGCGCGGGCGATCAGCCGGCGCAGCATGTCGATGAGACCCTGCACGGCGTCGTCACGGTTGAGTTTCTCGTCGGCATGCCGCCACAGCTCTGACTTCCACACCTCGGCCTTCGCTAGATCGGCCGCCTTGCGCAGGTTCAGCCGCACCACGCCCGCACGGATATTGGTTCCGCCGATATCGACAGCGAGGATTGCGTCGTGCGCCTGGAACATCCAGGCAGGGGCGAGATGCCCGGCCCCGATCAGCCCCGCCTCGTTGGGATGGTGGCGGATCAGGTCGATGTCGACCTTGATCTTTTCCGATTTGAGGATGACGGAGGCGCGCCCGATCGCGAGCTCGCCGACCCGGCCGCCGCGCAAACCGCCGCCGATCACGATCCGCTGGGTGTCGCGCCAGGGCTTCAGCTTGAGGAATTGCCGGGTGACCTGGGCCAGTTCCTGGGCGAAGTCCTCGATCGCGCCGTGCAGTATTCCGGCCGCTTCCGGATGGCCGCCAGCGAGCAAATCATCGAGGGTCTTCTTGCTGATCTTGTCGCTCGCCTCGTCACCGAACGGGTCCTGTTTCAACTCGCGCAGCGGCTTACGCCATTTGTTGATGATGCTGCGAAAAGCGCGCCGGCTGGCCCGGTCGCCGACGAAGCCCTCCTCATCGGCAAGCTCGACATTGTAACTGTCGACCACGACCTTCGGGAGACGCTCGGCGCCATGCGTGGCGAGCGTCGGTTGGATCGAGACGGTGTCGGGCATGCGCGTCCCCGTTCTGAGCCGTCGCGGTGACACGAGCCATGTTCCCGGGACTACCCCCGACAACGGGAAAGCCCCGGAAAGGTTTCGCAGGCGGCGGGGAGGGTTGCGGGCGCGTCGGCGTCAGCCGGACCGCTTGCCGCCGCCCTCGATGATCCTGCGCACGATATCGATGGCGCGCCGGATCAGCGTCTCGGAGGCTTCGAGCGTACGAAACGCGGCGTGGGCCGTCACCGTCACGTTCTCGATGCGCGCGAGGAGATGGTCGGGCGCAAGCGGCTCGGCGTGGAAAACGTCGAGGCCGGCATGGCGCAGCCGGCGGCTGCCGAGCGCGGCGATCAAGGCCTCTTCGTCGACGAGCGCCCCGCGCGCGGTATTGACCAGGATCGCGCCCGGCTTCACGCGAGCAAGCCGAGCGGCGTCGAGCAGGCCGCGCGTCTCATCGTTGAGGACAAGGTGCAGCGAAATCACGTCGGCGCGTGCCAGCAGCGTGTCGAGATCAACCAGCGGAATCTCTGCCCCGGGTCGGGGCGTTCGATTCCAGGCGATCACCTCCATGCCGATCCCTGCGCCGATGCGCGCGACCTCGCGTCCGATCCCGCCGAAGCCGATAATGCCGAGCGTCTTGCCGGCGAGCTGCACGCCTTCGGCCGGCTGCCAGGTCCCGGCGCGCACCTCGCGATCCATCCTCGCGATATCGCGCGCGCAGGCGAATATCAGCGCGATCGTGTGCTCGGCGACGGCGGTGTCGCCATAGCCCTTGATCGTGTGCACCGTGACGCCGAGATCGCGCAGCGCCGCAATGTCCATGTAGCTCGCCGCGCCGGTGCCGAGGAACACGACATGCTTGAGCTCCCGGCACAAGGCGATCGGCTCGGTCGGCAGATAGGAATGGTCGTCGAGGCAGATCGCGCAGCCGGCGAGCAATCGCGGCAGGTCGGCGCTCGCAAAGGGCATCGAATTGACCGCGATCGGCGGGTCGTCGGCGCGATGCACGCGCGCAAAGACCGGGGCGAGCTGCTGGTTGCAGTCGATGAAAAGCGTTTTCATGCGGTCATCGTGAGCGGCCGTCGAGCGCGAAGATTCATAACGAGCGCGGTGAGCGCGCCTTGGTGATAGTATAACGAGCGGCCCGCTGCCTATATCGTCGATAGACGCTTCGGAGGGCGAATGGGCGATTGCTGCCACCACTGCCACGAACCTGATCGCCAACGGGACGCAGCGTACCGGCGCGTCCTGTGGCTGGTGCTTGCGATCAATGCCGCGATGTTCGCCGTCGAGATCGGCGCCGGCGTCGCCGCCGGATCGGCGTCGTTGCAGGCGGATGCCTTGGACTTCCTCGGCGACGCCGCCAACTACGCGATCAGCCTGTTTGTCGTCGGAATGGCGCTGCGCTATCGCGCATCCGCCGCGCTGCTCAAAGGCGTCAGCATGGGCGCTTTCGGCGCCTGGGTGATCGGCGTCATCGGCTGGCACGCGTGGCATGGAACCCTGCCCAACGCCTTTACGATGAGCGCCGTGGGATTGGCGGCGCTCACCGCGAACGCCGCCTCCTTCGCCCTTCTGTGGGCGTTCCGCGGCGGCGATGCGAATATGCGGTCAGCGTGGATCTGCACCCGCAATGACGTGCTCGGGAACCTCGCCGTCCTGGCTGCGGCGCTCGGCGTGTTCGGTACGGGGACGGGCTGGCCGGATATCGCCGTTGCCGCGATCATGGCGAGCCTGGCCCTGCAAGGCGCGGTCGTGGTGATCGGACAGGCGCTCGGAGAGCTCCGCCCAAGACCCTGGCCGTCGGTTTTGGCCGAATAGACCCGCCGCTCGTCCAGTCCCGGCCTAACGTGGGCCGGTCGCGCGCCTCACGGAATCAGCCGTGTATAACTCGATCCGGGATCGATCCTGCGCCGGTTCTCCTCGGCGATGCCTCGTTTCGGTGGCAAACGCTTGAACGGAATCGGGGGCGGTGTTGATGTTCCGCAGCGCTGATTCGGGGAGGCGGCCATGCGGCTTGCGAGCTATGTCACCCACGGCCGTTCCGGGTTCGGTGCGGTTCTCGGCAACGGGATCGTCGATGTGCGGCTGCGGTTCGGCCCGCGGTTCACCAGCCTGCTCCACATATTGCGCGAGAACGCCCTCGACGAGCTCAAGGCGGCGCTCGCCGGCGTGCGTGCGGATTACCCGTTGAGCGAAATCGAACTGCTGCGGCCGATCGTCCAGCCGGAAAAGATCATCTGCGTCGGCGTCAACGAAGGCGAGGCTGCACGCGTGGTCGGGGCGGCGAAGTACCCGAACCTCTATTTTCGGACGCCGAGCGCGCTGGTCGGCCATGGCTGGCCGATTGTGCGCCCGCGGGAATCGGTGGAGTTCGACTGCCAGGGCGAGATCGCGCTGGTGATCGGCCGCGAGGGCCGGCGCATTCCGCCTGAGCGCGCCTTCGAGTTCGTCACCGGTTTCACGCTGTGCGCCGGAGGCGCCGCGCGCAGTTTCCTGCCGATGGGCTGGGAGACGATCACGCCCTGCAAGAATTTCGACGCCTCGGGCAGCCTTGGTCCGTGGGTGGTCACCTTGGACGAGATCGACCCGACGCAGCCGCTGCGCGTCGCCACGCGGGTCAATGGGGAGCTGCGCCGCGAACACTCGAGCGCCAGCCTTCCGTTCTTATTTGCCGATCTCGTCGCGTTCGTCAGCCTCTTCACGACGCTGAAGCCGGGCGACGTCATCACGACCGGCGTGCCGGTCGCCGCCGCCGACCGGGTCGAGCCGCCGCGCTGGCTCAAGCCGGGCGACGTGGTCGAAATCGCCTCGCCGGAAATCGGGCTCCTGCGCAATGTGGTGATCGAGGAGCCATGAGCGGGCGCGCTGCTGGCGGGCGGGCGGCGTGCGTGATCGGTTGGCCGGCGGGGCACTCGCGCTCGCCCCTTATTCATCGGCACTGGTTGCAGGTCCACGGCATTTCCGGCGACTACCGGGCGGAAGCCGTGCCGCCGGACGCCTTTGCGGCCTTCGTGCAGACCCTGGCCGAGCATGGCTATGTCGGCGCGAGCGTCACGATCCCGCACAAGATGGCGGCGCTCGCGCTTTCGCTGCCGGACGAGCGGGCCCGCGCCATCGGCGCGGCCAATACGCTGTGGCTCGATGCGGGCCGGCTGCGCTCGACCAATACCGACGCGGAGGGCTTCATCGCCAATCTCGACGCCTGCGCGCCGGGATGGGACGAGGGCGGCGCGGCGGCGCTCGTGCTGGGCGCCGGCGGCGCGGCCCGCGCAGTGGTGTTCGGGCTGATCGAGCGCGGGGTGCCCCGCATCGAGGTCGCGAACCGCACGATGGCGCGCGCGGAGGAGCTGGCGCAGGCGTTCGGTCCCGCCGTGCATCCGCTTCCGTGGAATGCTGCGAGCGAGCGCCCGTCCGGCGCGCAGTTGCTGGTTAACACGACCAGCCTCGGAATGGCCGGGCAGCCGCCGCTGTCCATCGCGCTCGATGCGCTGCCGGCGAACGCCGTCGTCGCCGATCTCGTCTATGTCCCGCGCGAAACGCCGCTGCTCGCCGCCGCCCGCGCGCGCGGCCTGCGCTGCGCCGACGGGCTCGGGATGCTGCTGCACCAGGCGGTGCGGCCGTTTTCCCTGTGGTTCGGCGTCAGGCCCGCGGTGACGCCCGAGCTGCGCGCGCTGGTCGAGGCCGATCTCGCCGGCGTTCCGCCGTCCGCTCGGGCGGGGCAGGGCTGACGGGCGGGCGTGGACCCGGCTCGGCACGTCCGATCGGGGACACGCGAGCTTCGCGCTATGCCTCATATCCGCCTTATCCGGCGTTGAATTTCGCTCCATCGAGGCGAATGGGGGAGGGGAGCGATGAAGGCGGTCTGGCTTGCCGTCATCATGGCCGTCACGGCCACGCTGGCGCATGCAGAAGACATGGCGGAGATGATCTCGCAGTACCGGCGCGAGCACGGCCTTTCGGCCGTCAAGACGGACCCGCAGCTCACGGCGATCGCCGAACGGCAGGCAAAGGCGATGGCCGCCTCCGGCATCATGGATCACAGCGTGGGAGGCTCGTTCGCCTCCCGGATCTCCGGCGCGCATACGGGCGTGGCGGCTGAAAACATCGCGGCCGGCACCAAGACCTGGGCCGAGACGTTCCGCAGTTGGCAGCGCTCGCCGGGCCACAAGGCGAACCTCTTGCAGGCCGAGGCCGACAGCGTCGGGGTCGCCGTCGCCCGCAACGATCAGACCGGCTACAAGACGTTCTGGGCCATGGTGATCGCGAAAAAGTCGCCGCGAAAGAAGGCCGGCAAGGTCGTGGCGGAAGGCGCAAGCCGGGGGAGTTCCGGGAGCGTCGGGAGCGCCGGAAGTTCAGGGCCGTTCGCGAGTTCAGGGACGTCCGGCAATCCGATCAGCGCGGTCAAGAATTTCGTCTGCAAGTATCTGTGCTGACGGCGCGCTGACCGACTTAAGTCTAAATACGCCGATCGCGCGCTCGTAAAACCGTCGCGGGCGAAGGCATGCGTCATGCCCCGACATCGTCTTAGACCACATCCCTGCAACCATGCTTGGCCATTGAGCCGTGCCCGGCCGAGCCAGCGCCCTGCTCCGCTGGATTACGAGAGATGAGTGCCTGACCCTT
>DASUPI010000406.1:0-2019 GCA_036281135.1 Rhodoplanes sp.
ATCGCTTGGCCATGTCCCAATCATCGATCGAAATCCGCGCCGCGGCGGGAAAGCCGCTGCCGAGGCTGAAACCCAAGCAAAGCGCCGCGCCGGATACCGGCTGGCGGAGGACATTCGCTATCATGAGCGCAGCGCTGCCGAGCGCGTCAACGGCAGCTTGAAGGACAACTTCGGGGGCAAATACGTGCGTGTGCGCGGGGCAGCCAAGGTGTTCTGTCACCTGATGTTTGGCGTGCTGGCCCTCACCGTCGATCAGCTGATGCGGCTCCTCACCTGAGCAACCACCGGGCTGCGCAAAGCCGCCGCCTCCCTCGCGCCCGATGCCGCCGACGGCCTCTGGCCAGGTGAGCCGTGTGCCGCTGAGCCCCGCAATGCCCATCAAAGGCTGAAGAAACTAGGGCCTGTTTACAATCGTAAGCACGCGACCGATTCCCAAGCCCGCGAAGTTCTGATTCAAGGCTGAAAAATGGAGGCCAGCCTTGATTCGCACGATTTGAACGAGCAGCAATGGGAACGGATTGCGCCAGAGCTGCCGGGCAAGCTTGGTGATCCCGGCGCCACTGCGCGTGACAATCGCCTGTTTGTCGAAGCGGTCTTGTGGATCGCGCGAACTGGCGCGCCCTGGCGTGATCTGCCGCGCGAGTTCGGCAAATGGTACAGCATCTACACGCGCTTCTGGCGCTGGGCGCAAAAAGGTGTCTGGGAGCGGGTTTTCAAGGCCTTGTCGGACGATCCCGATTTCGAATACGTGCTCATCGACGCGACGTGCATCCGGGTCCATCAGCATGGCACCGGCGCAAAAGGGGGACTCAAAATCAGGCCATCGGCAAGTCGCGCGGCGGCCTGACGACGAAGATTGCAGCGTTGTTGACGCGCTCGGCAATCTGGTGCGCTTCGTGCTGCTGCCGGGTCAGCGGCACGACATCACCAGCTTTGACGTTCTCATGGCCGGCATCGCCTGCCTGGCCCTTATCGGCGACAAGGCCTTCGATGCCGGCTGGCTGCGCGAGCGCTTGACGAGCGGAGGCATCGAGGCTGTCATTCCACTGCGCGAGGGAACCACTGGACATGCCGCGCATGACGCGGAAAAGTACAAGTGGCGCCACCTCGTTGAAAACTTCTTCTGCGCCATCAAGGCGTTTCGACGCATCGCCACGCGCTATGAAAAGACCGATACCTGCTTCGCCGCGATGATCAACCTCGTCGCCGTCGTCCTCTGGACCAGATGAATGTAAACAGGCCCTAATCCCGCCGTCAGGGCTTGCACCCGAAGCATAAGTTCGAGAGCCCACCAACTCACGCAAAACGGTTTTGCAAGAGGCTCAACCTTTTGATTTCCGCGGAGGAGCGCGCGGGGGAAAAGCAGCCGCTTCCCTTGCCGTGGCGGGAGGCGCGGCCGCTTCCGCCGCCCCTTGGACGCGTCCGCCGCCGCCTAGTGCGTCCGGAAGGCCCCCACCAGGAGCGCCCCCACCGCCACGACCAGGAGCGCCTGCAGACCCCACAGGACCGTTAGTTCTAACTCCATATTCGCCTCCTGAGCCCGCCCAGCGATGCCGAGACCTACAGGGTGCAGGGTTAACTAGTCGTCAACACGCGCGCCGTCCTTGGTATGACGCAGCGAATGACAAGGCGCGATGCCCATGCCGGACAATTCCTTGCGTAGGAACGCCATCGGGTGCGGGCGCAGGGAAAGACCCTGCGATCGATAATCCTCTACGACCTGACGTCCTGCCGTCATCGCCGGCAGGGCCACCTTGGGCTCGCTCAGCTCATGCCGGATCGTGTTGGCCCGCCGGTCGGCTGCCGCGAAGATGCACCCGCCTTTTTGCGACGTCACCGACCACATCTTCCGCGTTCAATCGGAGATCGACACCCTGGGGGAGGTGCTAGCCTTCGCCTTCGAAGCCGGTCTGATGGTCGGCCAGAATCAGCAGACAGGCATTACTCGGCGTCTCGCCGCCTGGGCCGCGATCCTGGCGGTGCCGACCGCGGTCGCCGGTATTTACGGGATGAATTTCA
>DASUPI010000407.1:0-3245 GCA_036281135.1 Rhodoplanes sp.
GATCGGCTCGGACGGAATGATGGCCGCCGTCGCGCGCGCGCGCCACGGGATTCTCGCCGCCCATCTCAAGGCCGGGCACAAGGCGATCGGCTCGATCAACTCGCCGATGCAGTGCATGATGAAGGAGATTTGCGCGCAGTGCCTGCAGGCGCATCGCGACCCGGCAACCGGCGTGGAAACGGTCGTGTTCTCCTGCGCCAACCAGGACCAGGACCTCGATCAGGTCGATTTCGGCTGCCTGCGCGGACGCCTCAGCCAGAACAGCGCGCAGGAGAAGCTGACCAAGCTATGGATCGACCGCACGCTGCGGGAGCTCGGCCTGCGTCCCGGAACGTGACGTTAGGGGACCAGCGCCGCAGGCCTCGCCTCAGACCCGCAGGCAGCCCTGAAAGGTGAGCGCCGAACCCCGTATGGCGGAGGGAGCATTCCATGCATGTCCGCGAACCCCTCATCAACCCGGTCGACATTTCCGAGTTGCGGCCGACCCAGATCACGGTCGGCATGCACGAAGTGCGCGCGAAGCGCCAAAGCTGGCAGGCCAAGAAGGGCAAGAGCGAGTTCCTCGGCCGCCATATGATCCCGGTCATCCTCGGACCGAAGGAACGGCCGTATGTCATCGACCAACATCACTTGGCGCGCGCCCTGCACGACGAGGGCGAGAAGCATGTGCTCGTCTCGGTCGTGATCGATCTGCGCACGCTCGAACGCGACGCGTTCTGGATCTTTCTCGACAATCGCGGGTGGTGTCACCCCTATGATCAGAGGGGCGTTCGTTGCGGTTTCGCCGACATACCGAAATCGGTCGCGGATATGCGCGACGACCCGTTCCGCAGTCTTGCAGGCGAGTTGCGGAAGGCGGGCGGCTTTGCCAAGGACACTACGCCCTTCAGCGAATTCCTGTGGGCTGACTATCTGCGCCGACGGATAAAACGCGCGACCGTCAAACGCGATTTCGATAGCGCGCTCGGTGAGGCGATGAAGCTCGCGAAATCGCAGGATACGCGTTTTCTGCCCGGCTGGTGCGGTCCGCTCGTCTGATCGCGCGCGGCGCTGGGCGACTTGCGAGACGGCTAACGGTCCGCGGCCTCCGCGCGCAGCTCAGCGATCACTTCCGGCCGGCTGAGCACGACCCACAGGTCCCGCGCCGCCTCCTCGACGGACTCGCGATTGCCGTCGCGAAAGCGCTCCATGACCTCGCGAACATCGCGCACCGCCTGGTCGATCACGGGATCGAGCGACACCGTCATGGTGGGCGTGTTGAACGGACCCTTGGGGTCGAACAGGCGCGTCATCTCGTCCATCGGCCCGTCGAAGGTCGGATGCCTGGAGCGCAGTTCGGCTGCGAGCAGATTGTAGGCCTGCGCCAGAAGATCGTGAATCCTGGTTTCGTTCATGCGTTTGCTCGGCTCACGAATTTGTGGAAGCGGCTCATGGCGCCGTCGGCGGTGCGATCCTGATGCAGGAACGCAAGCTCGGCGTCGTCGAACTTGCTGAAGAACTCGTCCCAGGAGATCGGTTCGAGCTTCTCCTCTTTCGGGTCGAAGTCGAGCCGCAAAATGCCTGCGTGCTCGCCGCCCGCTTCGGTCCCCTTCACCGTGCCCGGATGCGCGCCGCGCTCCTCCGCCCATTTCCGGATGGTGTTATGATCCGTGGTCATTCTGCCTTGCGACATGCTTCCTCCTGTCGGCAAGCGCCTTGCAAGCCGTCATCGCCGCTGTCTGCCGATGAAACCTTCGGCCCGGCCCCGGTGTTCCATGCCGTGATCAACGCCGGCGCATGATGCAGATGACGGATGCTCTCGTAACGGACGACCCCTGGACGCAGGCGATGCGCCAGGGCGACTTCGCGGCCGCATGGCGGATCAGCGACATGGGCCTGCGGGCGCGGATGTCACGCTGCGAGACCTGCTGGCACTGGCCGCGGCACCACCAATTCGTCTGGTCCGGCGCTCCGCTCGCGGGACGCCGCGTTTTCGTGCGATGCTACCACGGGCTGGGCGATACGATTAACTTCATCCGCTTCGCCGCGCCGCTGCGGCGTCAGGCGAGCAGCGTGATCGTGTGGGCGCAGCCCGCGCTGATGCCGTTGCTCGCGGGCGCCGAAGGCGCGGCGGGAGATGATCTAGCGGCGCAGCACGTAGCGGACGCGCATCGCGTCCTGCGGCCGAACGGCGTTCTTGTCATTCTCAATTATTCGTATCGTGGCAGCCTTGATCGCGATCGCGACGAGGTGGCGCAGCGCGCCGCGGACCATGGTTTTCTCGTGAGAAACTTCGAAGCATGTGGGTTTCGTTTGTGGGATGCGGTAGCTTTCGAACTGCGGCGAACGGAATAGCCGAGAGGATATCGATGCCGCGCGCCTTCGTTCTCGTTCTCGACTCGGTCGGCATCGGGGGCGCCCCCGACGCCGCGCTGTACGGCGACGCGGGCGCGGACACGGTCGGTCATATTGCGCAGGCCTGTGCGCGCGGCGAAGGCGATCGTCCCGGCTTGCGCAGCGGGCCGCTCGACCTGCCGAACCTCGCCCGGCTCGGGCTCGGCGAAGCCTGTCGCCTCGCGAACGGGCGCGTGCCGCCCGGCCTCGAAATAGATGCGCCGCGCGGACGCTACGGCTGCGCCGCGGAGGTCTCGCGCGGCAAGGACACGCCGGCCGGACACTGGGAGATGGCCGGCTGCCCGGTGCGGTTCGATTGGGGATACTTCCCGACCAGTCCGTGCTTTCCGCCGGAGCTGGTCGAGGCGCTCTGCCGCGAGGCCCGGTTGCCCGGCATACTCGGCGACACGCACGCATCCGGCACGGACATCATCGCCGCACTCGGCCAAGCGCATATGCGGACGGGCAAGCCCATCTGCTACACGTCGGTCGACAGCGTCTTCCAGATCGCGGCGCATGAGGAAACCTTCGGGCTTGCCCGGCTCTATGAGGTGTGCGCCATCGCGCGCCGCCTGGTCGACCCGCTGAATATCGGACGCGTAATTGCGCGCCCGTTCGTCGGCGCCTCGCCCGCCGATTTCACCCGCACCGCGAACCGGCGCGACTACGCCGTGCCGCCCCCCGAGCCGACCATCCTGGACAGCGCCATGGCTGCGGGCCGCGACATCATCACGGTCGGAAAGATCGCCGACATTTTCGCGCATCGCGCAACGGGCCGCGTGCTCAAGGCGTCCGGCAACGCCGCGCTGTTCGACCGCACGATCGAGGGCGCCCGCGCGCTTGCCGACGGCGGGTTTCTGTTCGCCAATTTC
>DASUPI010000408.1:0-2509 GCA_036281135.1 Rhodoplanes sp.
GGGCCGACAGCGGCGTCTGGCACGTGATGCTGGAAGCGCTTGCCGGAGTGGCGTGTCCGACGCCGCGCTGCAGATGATCGATGCGACCATCATCCGTGCGCATCATTGCGCGGCGGGTGGAAAAGGGGGCCCGAGCGCAACGCGCTCGGCCGTTCGCGCGGCGGCTTCTCGACCACAATCAACGCCCGCACCAACGCCGAAGGCCTGCCGATCGGCATCGTGATTACGCCCGGGCAAGCGCACGATGTCACCGCCTTTCCCGCCCTGATGCAGGAGATCGACTGTGACCCCGAGCAGATGCTCGGTGACAAGGGTTACGACAGCGAAGCCGTCCGCCGCGACATCGAGCAACGCGGTGGTGAAGCCGCAATCCCCAGCACCGCGACCAGGAAAATACAGCATGCCGTCAACAAGGCTCTCTATGCCCTGCGCAATCGCATCGAGCGTTTCTTCAATCGCGCGAAGAACTCACGCCGCGTCGCCACCCGCTACGACAAGCTGATCGAGAGCTTCGCCGCCTTCGTGCTGCTCGCCTGCATCCGCATCTGGATCAGATTTGTCCACACGACCTAGCGTGCGCGAGGCGGTAGCAATGTCGGCATAGGAAATAGCGTCCCGGTCTATACAATTTGGCGACGCGCCGGCCGCAGGCGACCCCACGCACAATACCAGGGCAGATGAGATACGGCCGCGTCCCGCCGAAACGGCAAGGCACGCGGACGATGCGGACGGTCTCGGACACGTCCTTCCACTCCCCACCGTCGCTGCGTACGCGATAGGACAGATGCAGCCGATCGTGGTCGCCGAATAGATTGATCGAGGCGATCTTCTCGCCATCGCGGGGTCCATTGCCAAGCACCCATCCAACCGGCGCGGAGGCAACCGTCGCGGTGCAGCCGGTTCACGTCAATCGACCGGCAGGCTTCCACTATCGTTTGGCCAGAGCCGCTCGACCGTCCCGATCCGAAGCCGCCCATTATGCGCCTCCGATATTTCCGCGCCGGTCTCCTCCACATAGCTATCCCGCCATGCACCTGAATGCCGTTGGAGGCGATCATGATCGAACTCTCGCTGCACCAGCCCTTCACCACCGGGGTGAGCAGTTCCACCTGACCGTGATTGCGCGCTCGCTCGGCAGCGTCCGGATGATGTTGGGCGCGGTCCATGCAGGCGGCGGTGCAATAGGCGAGCGCGCGCATGGCCTCGGTGCGCGCCTTCATGTCCATGAGCACGCGGCGCACGTCCGGATGGTGGATGATCGGAGCGCGCTCGGCGCTGCCAATCGGCTTCCCCTGCACCCGATCGCGGGCGTATTCGACCGCCTTTTGATAGGCCACCTCGGAAATGGCCACGCCCTCCAGTCCCACCAGCAGCCGGGCGTGATTCATCATGGTGAACATGTATTCGAGGCCGCGTTCGGCTTGCCGACGAGATAGGCGATCGCCCCTTACTTGCGTTTTCCGATCAACACGTAGTCCCGGTGCGTCTCCCCAGTATAGAGCTGACGCGGACGGCCGATCTTCTGGCTCGGATCTTCGATCATTTCCTTCCACTGGGCGATCCAGCCGACCGTGCGCGCAATCGCGAACAGTACGGTGAACATCGAGGTCGGGAAGCCCATCGCCTTGATCGTGATCCCCGAGTAGAAGTCGATATTGGGATAGAGCTTCTTCTCGATGAAGTACTCGTCGTGCAGTGCGATGCGCTCGAGCTCCTTCGCCACTTCGAACAGATCGTCGCTGGCGCCGGTTTCGGCCAGCACCTCGTTGCAGGTCGTCTGCATGATCTTGGCGCGCGGGTCGTAATGCTTGTAGATCCGGTGACCAAAGCCCATCAGGCGGAATGGATCGGTCTTGTCCTTGGCGCGACGGATATATTCCGGAATACGCTCCGGCTTGCCGATCTTGGTGAGCATGTTCAGCGCCGCCTCGTTGGTTCGCCCCCACAGGCAGGCGATGCCTGCCGCGATGCAGGCGAACGGATTGGCCCCGGACGAGCCGGCGAGGCGCACCGTCGAAGTTGAGGCGTTCTGCTCGTGGTCCGCATGCAGAATGAAGATGCGGTCCATCGCGCGCGCGAGTAGCGGGTTGACCTCGTATTCCTCGCACGGCACGGCAAAGCACATGCGCAAGAAATTCGACGCGTAGTCGAGGTCGTTTTTCGGATAAATGAAGGGCTGGCCGATCACGTATTTGAAGGCCATTGCCGCAATGGTCGGCATCTTCGCGATCAAGCGGTACGAGGCGATCAGCCGCTGGTGCGGATCGGAAATGTCGGTCGAGTCGTGATAGAAGGCCGACAGCGCGCCGACGCAGCCGACCATGACCGCCATCGGATGCGCGTCGCGGCGGAAGCCCTGATAGAACCGCGCCATCTGCTCATGGATCATCGTGTGGCGGGTGACCGTGCGGTCAAAACCAGCTTTTTGCGCGGCGGTCGGCAGCTCGCCATAGAGCAGGAGATAGCAGGTCTCCAGGAAATCGCCGTGCTCGGCGAGCTGCTCGATCGG
>DASUPI010000409.1:0-2273 GCA_036281135.1 Rhodoplanes sp.
TCGTTCAGAACACTTTTCGCATGGAAGGCGAGGGGCGGAATGCGTATCCCAAGGCGGCATAGAAGGGGACCGCGGCCGGACGCGCATCGAGATGGATGGCGGCCATGCCCCGCGCTTGGGCATCCGCTTCGGCAAAGCCCATCAGCGCGCGCCCGAAACCGGTCCGGCGCGAGGCCTCGTCGGTCACGAGGTCGTCGATATGCAGATGCGGACCGCGGGCAAGCGTGTGGACCGGCCGCATGCCTAAGACGCCAACGAGAGCGCCGGCGCGAAAGGCGCCGACGAGCTCGTAGCCGGAATGGCTCTGGCGTTCGACGGAGCGGAGGAACTCGGCCTCGTCGAGATGCGGGCGCAGTTGTACGTAGGCCTGTTTCCATTCGCCCGGCGGCAGCCGGCGCACCGAAATCTCTGTTGAGGCTTCCACAATCCCTCCCCTTGGCGCCTGCCAAGACCAGACTCCCTCGCCATGCGGGCGATCCAACCATACTATCCGAGCGCGGATCATGCTGAGCGTCGTCATACCCACCCGAAACAGCGAGCGCGCGCTGGTGTGTACGCTCGCAACGCTGGTCAGCGCGTCCGTGGCAGGCGTCGTGCGCGACGTGGTGGTCGCCGACGCGGGATCGAGCGACGAAACGGGCGAGATCGCCGACATCGCGGGCTGCACCTTGCTTGTTTCCGGCGCGCCGCTCGCGACGCGGTTGCGGGAGGCGGTCGCGGCGACGCGCGGCTCCTGGCTTCTCTTTCTGCGGGCGGGAACCGTGCTCGAATCGGGCTGGGGGGAGGAGGCCCTGCGGTTCACGACGGACGCCGAGCGGCGCGGCAGGGTGGAGGCCGCGGCGGTGTTCCGCGCGCAGCCTTTGGCGCAGGCCGGCCGCTCCTTCGCCGCCCAGACGCTGGCGCTCTTCAGGGAGGCGCTGCGGCGGACGCCTGCTGCCGAGCAGGGCCTTATGATCAGCCGCGAGTTCTACGATTCCATCGGCGGGCATCGGCTGGAAGCGGGCGATCCGGAGGCCGACCTTCTGCGACGGGTCGGGTCCGGCCGTCTCGTCCGGCTGCGCAGCGCGATCATGCCGTTCGACGAAGCCGACCTCTGATCCCCCGAGCCCCGCGCACTGCTTGACTCAAGCAAGCAATTACGTGACTCTGTCACATAGTTTGACATGGCCCGATGACTATGCCCGATCTCGCGGCGCGCATCGCCGCCGTCCGCCAATTCAACCGCTTCTACACCCGCCAGATCGGCCTGTTGCGGGACGGCCTCGTCGACACCCGCTTCTCTCTGACCGAGGCGCGCGTGTTGTACGAGCTTGCCCAGGCTGGGGACACGACGGCGAGCGCGATCGCCGGAGCGCTCGGGCTCGATCACGGCTATCTGAGCCGCATCCTCGGCGCGTTCGCCGAGGTCGGCCTGATCACCCGCAAGTCGTCGCCCGAAGACGGCCGGCAAACGCGGGTGACGCTCAGCGCGAAAGGCCGAACCGCGTTCCGGACGCTCGACCGCGGCTCGCACCGGCTGGTCGCAGTCTTGCTGGAAACGATGCCCGAGCCGCGTCAGCGGCGGCTCGTCGACGCCATGCGCATGATCGAACGCTCATTGGCGCCGGACGAGGCCGCGCCCGCCGTCGTGCTGCGCACGCACCGGGCGGGCGATATGGGCTGGGTGCTGTCGAGCCACGCCACGCGCTATTCGCAGGAGTATGGCTGGGGCGCGGCGTTCGAGGCGCTGGTCGCCGGGATCGTCGCGCAGTTTCTACGCGAGTTCGATTCCGCGCGCGAGCGGTGCTGGATCGCCGAGATCGACGGTGCGCCGGTTGGATCGGTGTTTCTGGTGAAGGGCGGCGATGACGTTGCGAAGCTTCGCCTGTTGCTGGTCGAGCCGCACGCGCGGGGCGCCGGCGTCGGGCGTCTTCTGGTCGACGAATGCGTCCGCTTTGCGCGCGAAGCCCGCTACCGCCGCATCACGCTATGGACGCAGAGCATCCTCATCGGCGCGCGGGCGATCTACCAGCGCGCCGGGTTCCGGCTTGTGCAGGAGGAGCGGCACTGCGGCTTCGGCCACGATCTCGTCGGCGAGACTTGGGAGCGCGACCTGTAAAGAACCAAGCTCGCCGGCTCCAACCCCTACGAACCGTCATTGCCGGGTCAAGCCCACGGCTGTCCGGTTCATGTATTTCCCCAGTTGAGGTCCAATTGACGGGAGTCGATTTGCGGGGGGGATTGGATCTGACGCAAGCGGGTGGCGTCTTTTCGGTGCATGAGATTGGCGCGCA
>DASUPI010000410.1:0-2085 GCA_036281135.1 Rhodoplanes sp.
CTCCCCGTCGGGGAGAGGTCGGATACAAATCGGCGCTCGTGTTCCGGACACGACGGGGAGGCGCATCATGATGCTAACTTCGGGTACTTTCACGCGACCGAACCGCTGCCCTTGAGTCAAATTGCGACGCGCCTGTCCGCGCTGCGCGGCCCCGCGTTTGACCTCGATCAACGACGTTTGTTCCTACGGCGGTGAAAATAGTTTAAATTTGAACTAGTATCCGCGCCGGGGAACGCCGATACGTGATTGCCGCTCGATGAGTCAATGAAAGCCGGCCGGCGACCGCATCGATTCTCCGAGAGGAGCATTTATTGATTGTCGCGGGCGACGCGGCGGACTGGCAATATGCACAATATACGGCCCCGGTCGCCTTCCAACGGCGTCAATCGGGAACAAGCCGAAGCAGGGAGGAAGGCATGACAAGGCTGCTCATGGCCGCGGCGTTCGCGGCGGCTCTCACCGTGACCGCGTCGGCGCAGGAGCCCATCAAAATCGGGTTCGTCTCGACCTTTTCGGGCCCGAGCGGGGGTCTCGGCCAGGAGCTGCTGGACGGCTTCAAGCTCGGCCTGAAGAAGCTCGGCAACAAGCTCGGCGGGCGGCCGGTCGAACTGATCCAGGGGGATGACCAGGCGAAGCCCGATGTCGGCCGGCAGGTCGCCGACAAGATGGTCGAGCGCGACCGCGTCCACATCCTCACGGGAGTCAATTTCTCCAACGTCATGCTGGCGCTGGCGAAGCCCGCGCTCGACGCCGGCGTGTTCGTGATCAGCGTCAATGCCGGGCCGTCGCAATATGCCGGCCTCCAGTGCCATCCGCACTATTTCTCCGCTTCGTTCCAGAACGACACCGCGCCCGAGGCGATGGGCATCTACATGCAGGGCAAGGGGATCAAGCGCGTCTATCTGATGGCGCCGAACTACCCCGCCGGGAAGGACTTCCTCGCGGGCTTCAAGCGCTACTTCAAGGGCGAGATCGTCGACGAGGTGTATACCGCCTTCGGCCAGCTCGACTATGCCGCCGAGATCGCCCAGCTGCGCGACAAGAAGCCGGATGCTGTGTTCTTCTTCTATCCCGGCGGAATGGGCATCAATTTCGTCAAGCAATATGCGCAGGCCGGACTGAAGAAAGACATCCCATTATACGGACCGTCCTTCTCGCTCGACCAGACCGTCCTGCCGGCCATGGGCGACGCCGCGGTCGGCGCGTTCGCCTCGACCTTCTGGACGGAGGGCTTCGACAATGCCGCGAGCAAGACCTTCGCGGCGGACTTCGAGGCCGAGTACGGCCGCATCCCCTCGCCCAACGCGGCGCAAGCCTATGACGCAGCCTTCATCATCGACGCCGCCCTCAAGGCGATCGGCGGCCAGATCGAAGACAAGGCGGCGTTCCGCAAGGCGCTCGAGACCGTGAAGTTCGATTCGGTGCGCGGCAACTTCAAGTTCAACACGAACCACTACCCGATTCAGGATTTCTACCTCGCCGAAATCGAAAAGGACCCGAAGGGACGGCCGGTGATGGCGAAGCGCAGCCTGATCGTGCGCGACCACGCGGACGCTTACGCCAAAGACTGTAAAATGCCGACAAGCTGACCGGGAGGTATTCCCCATCGCCTGATGCAGCTCGGGCGCCGCCCGGTGGAGCGGCGTCGTCCCGGACCGGAGCGCGGGAATGTCCTACGCGTTGATCGTCGAGCAACTGCTGAACGGCATCCAGTTCGGCGTCATGCTGTTCCTGATGGCGGCCGGCCTGACGCTTGTCTTCGGCATCATGAACATGATCAATCTGGCGCACGGCTCGCTCTATATGGCCGGCGCGTTCATTGCAGCGGCGCTGATCCCGTTGACCGGCAGCTTCATTCTGGCCGTGCTGATCGCGCTGCCGCTCACCGGCCTGCTTGGGGCGGTGTTGGAAATCGGGCTCCTGCGCCGCTTCTATGCGCGCACGCATCTCGATCAGGTGCTGGTCACGTTCGGCCTGATCCTCGTGCTCAACGAGGTCACCCGGCTGATCTGGGGGCCGGTGCCGGTGCCCATGCCGCTGCCCGACTGGCTTTCGGGCTCGGTCGAATTGTTCAAGGGCGTGCGC
>DASUPI010000411.1:0-4730 GCA_036281135.1 Rhodoplanes sp.
TATAATGATAACTTCAATGGAGCACCAACGGACGGCTCGGCGTGGACTGTAGGCGGCGGTTGCGCTTACCGTGTTGTCCGCGGCGGGTCCAAGGGGGATGTTCCCGAGCGTCTCCGCTCGGCCAGTCGCAATGGGAACCCCACCGGCTTCGAGCACGACAACTTGGGTTTCCGTGTTGGGCGTACGCTTAATCGTTGAACCTTTGTTTTTCTAGCTCTTGGGTTCAGCGCAAAGTCCTGGTCGAATTTTTATTGAGGGTGGTTCCGGTGACCGGACGATTCCAAACGCACCGGCGCGGCGATCGAGGCTCACTACAGTTCCTGGCGTGGCTCATGACTGAACGATTGCCATACTTGGCCGTGTGAGAGTCGGGGTTTGTGCAGGTTTTCGGACGCCTGCGTGACGATCCCATTCACGCGCGCCGACGGGAGGCGTCCGAAAAGCGCCAAGGCACGAAATCGCGGAAGTTGGAGCGCCAATGGTGCAGCGGGCTCTATGGGGATTTAACCGCAGCGAGCATCGGGGGGATGGTGATTTGGGCGAGCAGGACTGCGCGGGGTCGACTTCTGGCAGGGCGACCTGGGTTGGCTGGATGGGCGGAAAGGGCGTCGAGCTGCTGCTTGACGGCGGCTATGAGCCGGGGGTGAGGCGCAACAAGGCGAGCGGGATCGTCGCCGGCCGATGACCGGCATGAGACGGGGCGCTTTGCCGCGAGCAATCCGAGCAGCCGTCATGACGTGTCGATCCTGATCGGCGTGGGGGCAGGCGTCGGCCGATATCTCGGCTCGCAGCCTGGCGCGAAGACCTCGATGACGATCATGCGGTCGCCGCAGCGCGGACAGGGGCAGGGCAGCACGCGCGGCTCGTCCGGCGTGGCGGCCTTCTTCTCCTCAGGCCCGGCGACGCGGGGCACAGCACCGAGCAGCTCGCGGGCGCGGGCGATGTTGGCGGTGCGGTTGCCGTTGGCGAACAGGCCGTAGTGGCGGATGCGGTGAAAGCCCTTGGGCAGCACGTGCATCAGGAACCGCCGGATGAACTCGTGCGGGGAGAGCGTCATCGTCTTCCACCGGCCGGGCCCGTCGGTGCGGTAGTCCTTCCAGCGGAACGCGACGCCGTTGCCATCGGCCGAGACCAGACGGCGATTGGAGATGGCGACGCGGTGGGTATAGCGCGAGAGATAGCGCAGCACCTGCTGAGGCCCGGCGAACGGGTCCTTGGTGTAGACCACCCATTCGCTTCTGCGCAGCGGCGCCAGGAACCTCTTGAACGCTCGTCTGTCGGCGAGTGCGGCGTGCTCGCCGAAGAACCTCAAGCGACCGTCGGCGTGGGCCTTGGCCAGCTTCGCGAGGAACCGCCCCCGGAACAGGCGCGAGAGCACGTTGACGTGCACGAGGAAGCGCGGCCGGCTGGCGATCCTTCGCGAGCCGTCCTCTGACAGTCCTCCCCCCGGCACGATCATGTGCACGTGCGGATGATGGGTGAGAGCGGACCCCCAGGTGTGGAGCACCGCGATGATGCCGATGCGCGCGCCCAGGTGCTTGGGGTCGGCCGCGATTGCGAGCGTGGCCTCCGCCGACGCTTTCATCAGCAGGTCGTAGATCACCCGCTTGTTCTGATAGGCGATGTCGCGCAGCGGGGCCGGCAGCGTGTAGACGACATGGAAATACCCGACGGGAAGCAGCTCCGCTTCGCGTTCGGCGAGCCACTCCCGCGCGGCCGCTCCTTGACACTTGGGGCAATGCCGATCGCGGCAGCTTGTATGAGGCCGTCAAAGTCAAGCGCTTATTTCAAGGCTCGCTCCACTTTCTTTCTCAACTTCATCGCAGTTTCTTTGTTCGACTTGAAAGCCGGTTTCTCCGCCCCGACCCACATGTCTCGTGAGCTGGCGCGCGCAGGGGGCTGTCAAGGTTGGCCGTCACTCCGGCAGCGCCACGAGCATCAACGTTTCCAGGCCATACCTTGACGGCTCCGAGCACGACGGCACGCTGGCAGTGGTCGGCATGACGATGTCGAGGGGAGCCCGCTTCTGCAGCGTCGAAGACCTCGCGCCGCATCCTTGTATTCGGTGGACCATCGAGGTCCGTAACCATGATGCATGGATGCGCATCGGTGAGCGAAGCTCCGAGGCGGCGGACCCATTCTGTTGTGCGGCATGAAAGCCATGCTGCAGCGCGCGGGCGACCGCCACCTCGAACCGTCATCGGCGATCCGTTAGGTGCGGATCAAGCCGAAACTATCAGATCTCCTGTCGGTTGATGGTGATTGGATCTCGCGTCCGGACGTTTCGATCACGCCGGACGCATAATGACACCCTCCGGCACCACGCCCTCGTGCACCAGCCCCCACAAGGCGATCAGCAGCTTGCGGGCGAGCGCCACGATCATGGTTTTGCGTGAGCCCCTGGCATTGGCCGTGCGCAGCTCGAACCATTTGACAAGCGGGCTGTCCTTCTGAAGGCGCACGAACCGCCAAGCCAGCCCGATCATGCATCGGCGCACACGGGGATTTCCGGATCGGGCCAATCCCTTTTCCCGATTGAAGCTGCCGCTTTGATTGGGCGCGCCCGTCAATCCGCCGTAGCGCGCCACCGCCCGCCGGTCGCGCAGGTTTCGCGTCAGCACCTCTCGGACCAGGGTATCTGCCGTCTCGATGCCGATTCCCGTGACACGGGCCAGCAGATGCACCATCGCGTTGGGGCCCGTGTTGGGCGCCTGCTGCAGGCGCTTCACGCGCTCCTGCTCGATGCTGCGAATCTGCTCGCAAATGAGTTGCCGCCGCTCCATATCGCGTTTGATCTCGTCGAGCGTATTGGGAGGGATCGGGTCACCTTCGGGCGTGCGCAAGTCATTTAGCAGCACGGGCGCCTTTTTCAGCGTCGGGTTGAAAGTTCTGATGCCGAGCCGCGCCAGCGCCGACTTGATCCGATTGATGATACGGGTCGCATCGCCAACGAGACTCTCACGCTCGCGACCTGGCCGCCGGGCATCCTCCTCGGCAACCGTCGGGATCGCCACCATCTTGCAGTGATCACGCTCGCCTCTGAGCCATCCGAGAAAGGCGCGTTTCAAGTGCTCGGTGTCGAGACGATCCGTTTTGGCACGCCGGTGCTCGCGTGAGACAGCCACGCTCGCGGCATGGATCACATGCGCCTCGATGCCCTGCGCCCTGAGCCAACGCGCAAGCCAGAAACCGTCGCGACCGGCCTCGTAGGCAACAACGATACGCGTGATCGCGTAGCCCGACCTCACCGCCTCGCCGCGCCAGCGCTCGAGCAGCGCCAGCAGGGAGTGCTCGTCGGTCTCCAGCTTCTTCAACGGCTGGCGCTCAACGCCCGGCACGAGACCTGCAACGAGCCAGCTCGATGCGCCCATCTCGATTACCGCGATCAGTGTGCGATCGAGATCGAGGGCGGCGAGAGACCGGCTCAGATCGTTCGGCTTGCGCTGTTTCGATTGGCGAGGCTTGGTTTGGCGTTGCTTAAGCTTGCGCACCGGGGTGCTCCGTTGATTGGTTCAAGATACCGACGATGGATACAATCCTCTCGCCGCCGCTCGCCTCATAGAATCTGTTGTGAGCGATGGCGGTGTGGCCGCACGCGTCGTTCTCACAGCGTGCAACGTGTCCGCCCAGCGCCGCCGTGCGGCAGCGCTCGATCGCACTCATCACCTTCATCTGGTCGAGGCTGACGTGCCCGGCATTCGCGCGACGCCACGCCGCCCCGTGGTCGCGGAAAATGTCCGCGACCTCCAGCGCTGGACGGTTCATGGCCGTTGGCGGCTAGGCCGGCAACGGGTCTTTCCTGTTCTTCCTGAGCTTCTTGCGCGGCTGCGACAACAGATCGAGCGGGCTCTCGATGGCGGCAATCATGCCGGTGGCGACGCGCGTGTAGCGCGCCGTGGTGTCCAATTTATCGTGACCCAGGAGCGCCTGGATGATGCGAATATCGGTGCCGCGCTCCAGCAAGTGGGTGGCGAAGCTGTGGCGGAGCGCGTGCAGCGTCACGCTCTTCTTGATCCCGGCGGCATCGGCCGCCTCATGGAATAGGCGGCTCAGCTGGCGGGTGGTCATCGGCTTTCCGGGCCTTCTGCCGGGAAACAGCCAGCGTTCCTCCGAGGGCACGCCCGCGTCCCACCGCGTTGGGCGGGCCTTCCACCACTCCCGCAAGAGGCAGAGCGTCTCGGGCGACAGCATGACATTGCGATCCTTGCGGCCCTTGGACTGCTCGATGCGGATGATCTTTTGCGCGCTGTCGATGTGCTTGACCTTCAACCGGACCACCTCGCCGGCGCGCAGGCCGCAACCATAGCCGAGACTGAGCAGGAGGCGGACCTTGAGGCTGCTGGCGACAGCCAGCGGGCGCCGCGTCTCGTCCGGGCTCATCACTTGCGGGATCTTCTGGGGCTCCCGGATGTGATAGATCTCGGCAGCGAGATCCAGTCGCCGCAGCGTCACGCGAAACAGAAAGCGCACCCCGGTCATGATACGGTTGCGGTTGCAGATGCTCGTGCCCGTCTCGGCCAGATACAGCTGGAACAGACGGAGATCCTCACGTGTAGCCGCCTCAGGAAATCGCTTCAGAAACGCCGCAAACCGCTTACAGCTGTAGATGTGGCTCCTTTGTGTGTGCGCCCCAAGCTTGCGCGAGTTCATGTCTTCGATCATGCGCTGGCGCAGCGGGCTGATAGCATCGGTACTCATTGGTGACTCCTGCCTTGGATGAGGTTGACAAC
>DASUPI010000412.1:0-3559 GCA_036281135.1 Rhodoplanes sp.
GTGACAAGCCGGCAGTATACCGTCGAACCGGTCGAGCACGCTATCAGGGCCGGTCGAGGTGACAGAATAAAGCCCCGGCGCATGGCGCCAGGGCTTTATTGCGAAGCACCAAGCCGGCCGCTGACCGGCGGCCTGGGTGCGCGCAGCAAATCAGCGGGTGCTGCCGGACGTCCCGCCCGCACCCGAGCCGCCGGACGCTCCGCCTGAGCCCGAGCCGCCGGATGAACCCGAGCCGCCCGAACCTCCGGCCCTCGGCTGCGAGCCCGACATGGTGGACGACGATCCGCCACTCGACCTCTCGCCGGAAACCGAAGTGCGGGACCTGACGCTCGTGGACGAACGCGAGCCGCCACCTGAGATGGTCACGGAAGCATCCGCAGGACGGCGACGCATGGTCGTGCGGGTGGTCGTCGAAGAACCGCTGACGACAACGCCCGGCCGCCGGTATTTCTTAACCACGGTCACGCGGCTGGACGGGCGGCTAGGGGGTGCGCAGGGCGGTCGGTGGAGGCCGACACGTCGGGAACCTCGCAAGGACAAACCGCGGGTTTGGACAGCTGTTCCGAGGCGAGAACGCGCGGCTCCGTCTTCGCGACCAACGCGCATACCGGTTTGCTGCGCGCACCCAGGCCGCCGGTCAGCGGCCGGCTTGGTGCTTCGCAATAAAGCCCCGGCGCCATCCCCGGCGCCATGCGCCGGGGCTTTATTCTGTCACCTCGACCGGCCCTGATAGCGTGCTCGACCGGTTCGACGGTATACTGCCGGCTTGTCACATGCTGCGGTCATGCAGGGGAAGCGTTCTGAAGCGTATCTTTCGATCGGTGGGAGCCACGGATGATCGGCAAGCGCGTGCAGTTCGATGAAGAGAGCTGGCAGGCGATCGATCTGCTCGCCCACGACACCATGAAGACATTCCAGGAGCTTGCCGACGAGGCGTTCGCCGATCTTCTGAAGAAGCACGGCCGGCCGACCGACCTGAAGACGGCGCTCAAGCGCAGCGTGCGGGAGCGCCCGCAGACGAACAGTTCCGACCGAAGGCAAGCCGCGCAACGAGGCCAGTCTGCGCGGACTGTCGCGGCCAAACCTCGGCGTTCCAATTAAACGAGGCACGGCTCGCCGGTTTTTGACCCGCTCCTTCTTCCGCCTCGCGGCGCGCGCTTGATTGGTTAACACAACGTTTCGGTGATTACTGGATGCCCGCCGGCGGGCATGACTCATCTCCCACCACGAGCACCACCGCGCGCGGCGAATAACCTTTCTTGTCCATGATTCCACAAACCTGTCGTCCGTCCTCCTTCTTGATGTTGACGTGCCCACCGCCCAGATGTTCCGAAGCCTGCGTGATTTCTGTCACGCACTTGCTGCTCGGCCGGCGACGGGTCCGATGACCGGCGGCCTCGACGCAGGTCAAGTCCTGCGACTCAGATCGCAGCATTCCCTTATGAAGGATATACAGTAAACATCGAGCGGTGAACGCGTCGGAGAATGCCTGCGCGATGGATTGCCTGGTCCGGGATTCAACAGAACACGATATGGCCGAGGTTCACGCGATCTATCGCCACCACGTTCTGCACAGCGCCGCCTCGTTTGACGAAAAGCCGCCCTCCGTCGGCGAACTGACCCGCCGCCGCGCGGACATTCTCGGCCATGGCCTGCCCTACCTGGTCGCAGAGCTCGGCGACCGGGTTGCCGGCTTCTGCTATGCAGCGCCGTATCGTTCTCGTTCCGCCTACCGCTACACGGTTGAGGACACGGTCTATGTCGATCAGCGCCTGGGCCGCCGCGGGATTGGCGCTGCTCTCCTTTCCGCCCTCGTCCATCGTTGCGAAACAGGCCCCTGGCGTCAGATGATCGCGGTGATCGGGGATCGCGACAATGCCGGTTCGATCGCCCGGCACCGGCGTCTCGGCATTCGTCACGCGGGGACGCTGCGAGCGGTCGGCTTCAAATTCGGACGCTGTGTCGACCGCATATTGATGCAGCGCGCGCTGGGGACGGGCGACACCGCGTTGCCGGTCGATGCGAGCGCGCATGCGCCGGCGCCTGCCGAACTCGGCTCGCCCGGCCGCCTCGGGTGACCATGACTCAAACCAGATCGCGCACGGTGGTCGTCCCGGCGCTCGGGACGTCGCAGACATTGGCCTGGGCGTCGAGCTACTACCTGCCCGCCATCCTCGCCGATCCGATCAGCGCCGGGATCGGCGTGCAGCGCGCCTGGGTGTTCGCCGCCTTCTCGGCGTCGTTGCTGATCGCCGCGTTTGCCGGCCCGTTCGTCGGGCGTGCGATCGACCGGCACGGCGGCCGCGGCGTGCTCGTTCTGTCCAATCTCGTGCTGGCGATCGGGCTCGTTGCGCTCGCCGCCGCGAACGGCCCCGTCGGCCTGTTCGCCACGTGGGCGGTGCTCGGCCTCGGCATGGCGCTCGGGCTGTACGACGCGGGTTTTGCGACGCTCACGGCCCTTTACGGCCACGAGGCGCGCGGCCCGATCACCGGCATCACGCTGTTCGCGGGCTTTGCATCGACCGTGAGCTGGCCGCTGTCCTCTGTCCTCAACGAGGCGCTGGGATGGCGCGAGACCTGCCTCGTCTGGGCCGCGCTCAACCTGCTCGTCGCACTCCCGCTCAACCGCTTTCTCTTGCCGCTCCCCGAAACGCGCGCCCATCTGCGCAGGATTTCCGATGCGCCGGCAGGCTGGAAGCCGTTGAAGGAGATGGCGCTGCTGGCGTTCGTCTTCGCCGCCGCGTGGTTCGTCACGGGGGCCATGGGCGCGCACCTCCCGGGGCTGCTCGAGCGCGCGGGGGCGACGCCGTTCCAAGCGGTCGCGGCGGCGGCATTGTTCGGACCCGCGCAGGTCGCGGCCAGGCTTGCCGAGTTCTTCATCCTGCGGCGCGCGCACCCGCTCGTTTCCGCGCGAATTGCGCTGACGCTGCATCCGATCGGGGCCGCGGTCCTGGCTCTCGTCGGACCGTCCGCCGCCGCGGTGTTTGTCGTTCTTTATGGCGCCGGCAATGGGCTGGTGACGATCGCGCGCGGGACGCTGCCGCTCGCCCTCCTGGGCCCGCGCGGTTACGGCGAGCGCACCGGCCTGCTTGGCGCGCCGGCCCGTGCAGCGCAGGCCGTCGCGCCGCTGGCGTTCGGGCTCTTGCTTGACGGCATGGGCGCGTCGGCGATCATCGTTTCCGCCGCCCTCTGCCTTGCCGCCTTCGTCGCTCTGCTGTGTCTGCGGGCGAAGCCGCTCGACGCCGCTTCCGGCGAGGATATGTGAGCCCTGCGGCTGACGGGCTGACGGGCTGACGCGGCGGGGCCTGCGTTCAGCCAAGCCGCAATGCGACGTCTCGTTTAAGCACGCGTGCGAACGACCTGGCCATCAGCCGGCTCTGTTCACCCTTCCGCCGGTTCCTTGTCGCGGACGCGCCAGAGCTGAAAGCCTTCCGTGTCGATCGCCTTCTGGATTGCGTCGCGGGAGAAACGGTGCGGCGGGGCGCGGTCTGGCGCCACCACCCCGGTCGCCGTCCATGGGCCATGCTGCTTGGGGAGCTTGTCGCCGCTCGGGTCTCCC
>DASUPI010000413.1:0-10326 GCA_036281135.1 Rhodoplanes sp.
TGCATGAGCAGGCAAACCTCACCCAGCAGCCTGATATGACCGGCAATCCCGAAATTGTTCCGGAGGTAACCGCCTTTCTCTTCATCCCAGCGGTCCGGATTGGCGTCGCGAAGTTTCATGAAGTACCAAGTGAGCAGCTCGATAAGCCTATCGAGCGAGTCTTCATTTGTCTTCGCGGTGCATGCGCTTGGTATCAGGCTGTCCGTCGTCTTCGAGAATCGCCCGAGCAACCCTGACTGCATCATGCCCAGATTTACTTGCGGCAGGGCGCCTGCCTCGAACTGACCTTTCCCGTCACAGAGGTCGGTTTCGGTCCTCGAGGCCGAGTAAAGGAGTCGGACGAGGCAGTGTTCGGGCAAGCGGAACGAGCTCTTGCCAGAGGCCCGCTGGTCCGCGCGGACGCGTAGCCCCGGCGCTCCTCGACGACGCCTTTCCTTCGTTCGCGGTGGCGGGCCGGATCGTAGGATCGCAATCGCGGAAGGATGGCGTTGACGGTGGCGCCTCCTCGGCGCGGCGACTAAGCTGGCGGATTAGCGCGCGAAGCCATTTGAGGAGCCGACCCGCCCCGAAGGTCTGCAGGGGCGGTCGCGGTGGCATGGGCATGTGGGGACTGCCGCCGCGCAAACGTGCCGAAGAGCAAGCGTACATCCGGATGGCCCGATCCCTCGCGCCCAGTCGCCGACATGGCGCGCCGCCCCAATGCGCGCGAGGCGATGGGCGGCATCCCCGCGTATCATCAGAACGAGCCGCCGGTGCGAAAGCCGTCGCGGCCGCCCATCGAGCCGCCCGTATTAAAGCCGTCGCCCCCGCCGCCGCCCGGAAGCGAGGCACCGCCCCCGAAATCGGAGTCCCATGGCCCCGGTTGCCGGTGGTAGCCTTCTTTGAGCACGTCGCGCAGCACGGTGCTCTGAAGCACGCCGCCCAGAATGCCGCCGAGCACGGAGGCGAGCACGCGCTCATTGCCGAAGCTGCCGAACGGATCGTCGTAACCGCGCCGGCGGAACTCGTCCCGCTCGGACTCGATCTGCTTGCGACGCCGGGCGAGTTCCTGCATTTCCCGGCGGATCGCGCCGGTTTCCTTCTCCGCGCGCCCGATCGCGTTCTCGGTCGATTCGATGCGCTTTGAGGATGGCCTCGTCGGTGGGGTCCGGCGTCTGCGCCGCTTCGCGATACAGGGACCGGAGATCCTGGGCGGCGTCGGCGGACGCAAGCAGTTCGATCGCTTGGGCGTAGGACGCCTCTCCCGACGCGACGCCGGTGCGGCCCGCCTGCTCGATCTTGTCGAGCTCGGCGCGTGCATTTGCAAGCTTGCGATCGGCGGTGTCGAACGCGGCCTTGCGTTCGCGCACGCGCGCCTCGAGCGGCTTCGCTCCGCTTTTTTCGAGCGCTTCCCGTTCGATCGTCGTGAGCCGCGCGCGGCCCCCTTGCAACTCCTCCCGCAAGCGTCCGGCGTGCTCGCGCAGCCGGGTCGGGATCGCATTGAGCATCGCATAGGCGGCGCGCGCCTTGTCGTACCCGACGAGCTTCGCCACCTTGCGATCGAAGAACCGAACAAACGGACCGGCGGCATAGTCGGCCGTGCTGAATCGACGATCCCAAAGATACATGAACAGGGGATCGCTCTCATAGGGCTTGCGCTTTTCTTCCCGATCCGCCTCCGCTTGCACGGTCTTTTTCTCCGCCGCCTCCGTCATGCGGCTGAGCTCGTCGATGCGCGCGCGCTCTGCCGCCCATTCCGGACTGACGCGAGTCTGGGCCTCCACCTGCGCCCGGAGTTCGCTCAGTGCAGCCAGAGCCTCGTCGAGTTCGGCCGCTCTTGCCTCGCGCTCGGCCTGCGACTGCTCGAGGCTTCGTTCGGCTTGCTCCCGCCGCTTGGCGAAATCGGCGGCCGATCGGCGACCCTGCTCCAGGATCGCAAGCGCCCGCCGTTCAGCCGCATCGAGTTCCTGCACGACGCCAGCGCTTGCAAGCGTGTCGAGCTTGACCTTCGCCAGTTCGCGAAACGCCGCCGTCCGATCCGCGCGCAACCGAACCGCCTCGCCCGTCGCCTCACGCAGCGCCGAGTCCAAGCGCGCCTCCTCGCGACGCGCCAGCGCGATCGTCTGTTCGACCGTGGCGAGAGCCTGGCGCCCGGAAATCATGTCACCACCGCAGTATGTTGCCCCCGAGAACGGGGAGGCTGTAATCGATTGCAAGCGCGCCCGACTTCTTCTCGCCGACCTTGTTTCGCTGGACGATGCCGTCGTCGTTCTTGTCGGCGCGGACCGCGTTGAAGGCCTGCTCGCTCACGCGAACGCCCCAGCGTGAGACCGTGCGGGTCTCCCGGTCCTCCTCGCTCGTGATCGGCAGGCTGAGCACGCGGCCATCCGGAGCGACCGGCTCGACGATGAGGTAGTAGTTTCGTGCCGCTGGGTTGCGCCCGGGAACGCGCCACACGCCGCTAGGTTCGCCGGGCCGTGACACGATGCGCAGCGTGTATTCGCGCCGGAGCTCGGCGCGCAGCGTTTCGAGTTGTTCGATCGCCTGCGCGACGGCCGGCCGGTCGCCCTTGGTCAGCGCCGAACGACCGTCGGCGAGGAGCTGATCGGCCCGCTGCCGAGCTTCGTCCACTTGCGCGGCAGCCATAGCATCGGCGTAGGCCTCCTGGAGCGCGCGCGGAAGCCGCTCGGCGAGGTCGATCCGCTCCTGCTCCGCTGCGGCGCGCGCCTGCTCGACCCGCTGCTGTTCGGGGCGCACCACCCCGACATAATAGAATCCCGCCCCGAGCACGATGGCGGCCAAGGCGGCGAGCAGCCCACGCCCGATGCGCCGGCGTGCGACCCAAAGGGTGGCCAGATTGGTCGCGAGTCCAGGTTTCGGCGGCGTATAGACGAAGCGGCTCTCTTTGAGCGCGTTGACGCCTTCCTGGAGAACGCGGTCGGGAACGTCGATGCCCTGGTCGTGGTAGATGCGCCGCAGGCGTTCGATCAGTTCGGCGTCGCGCCGGGTCTCGTCGAGCTCGCGACTGACGAGCAGGTCCTGATGACGCAGCGTGTCCACCACGTCCATGGCGAGCATCAGTTCGTCGAGCTGCGACGGCGCTCCCGCCGCCGGCGAAGGCGGGGCGGAGAGGGCCGGTGTGGCGGCGGACGCCTCAGCCATCGATCGGGAGCGCCTCGCCTTCCGCGACCAGGCGTGCGATCCGCCGCTTGCCGTCCTCGACGGCGTCGCGAATCTCCGCCGAGTTCTGCGTCGACAGCTTGCGCATCTCGTTCACGATCTCCAGCGAGTGTTCCTGGAAGCTCACCACGGACTCGACCAGCTTCTTCACCGCGTCGGCGCGGACGGTCGGTCCATAGCCGGCCCGGACGGCAGCTTCCCCGACCTGATCGCCGATCTCCGCCAGGACTTCCAGGCTTTTCGACATGCCTTCCTTCATCGCTTCGAGCGTCTGCGTCGACTCGTGCAAGCCGAACATGCCGGTGAACGACGCCTTCAATGCGGTGAGGACCGAGTCGTTGGTCGAGAAGAACGTGACCGCCTGGGAGTAGACGCGCTCCTTGGCGTTCGTCGTCTGCATCAGGCGCGCCATGATCACTTCGGACGTGTTGTAGCTGACCGTCAGATTGTCCGAGAGGTCCTTGGCGATCTGGTAGCGCTTTTCTTCGTCCTGGGTGCGCCGGAGATGCTCGTCGCGCAACAGTTCCAGGCCGGCGCGCTCGGCAGGTTCCGTCCCCGCGAACGAGGCGACGGCTTGCGAGGCTTTCGCCAGTTCTGCCTTGGCGGCGTCGAGCTTCCGTTCGGCCGTCCGCAGCACTTCAAGCGCGAGCACCTCGGCGTGCTTCAGCGCGCCGCGAAAATCCCGGTAGGCGTCAAGGATCGTGCTCTCGCGCGCGATTTGATTCTTGGTCGAGCGCGTCACGTCGACATAGGTCTCTTTGATCTCATCGAACCGGTCGGCGATGTCGCCGCGCGCGATCTTCATCCAAACGTTCTGCACGCGTTCGAACAGATCGATGCGATTGTCGGAGATCTGGTCCACCATTCCCTTCGCGTCATCGCGGATCGAATCGAATTGCTGAGCTATCTGTCGATAGCGCTCGCCGATCTCCATCGCCGCGGTCTGGTCGCGGACGACTTCGTTGAACACGCCGGCTTGGCTCAAGGTGCGTGCGATCATCGCGATCTTGTCCTGGTCGAGATCGGAGATGCGCTGGAGTATGCCGTTGATGGGAGCTTCGACGGCCTTGGGCGGAACGATGCCGAGATCTCTGAGCGCATTCGCTGCCCGATCAAGGTATTGCATCGGAGTTTTGACGATGACGGTGTCCATGGATGGCTCCTGAGTGGCGCGGGACCCGCATCTGATTTGGGCGCGCGAGGGCGATTGTTCAATGAACAAAAGCTCGGTCGGGCGGCGCCGCCAGACGGCGTCGTGGCCGCAGAGCGCTATCCTCCCGCTCGTTGGCGAGGGCGATCCAGCAGGCGTTGCCTTTTTGGGCGGTTCAATCGTCGTCGTCGAAGAGGCCGCGCTCGGCGTCCTCGTGGCAGGCCTTGCAGTCGCCCTTGAACTTGGCGCCCTTGCGGGCGAGCGTCGCCGGCGTGACGCGATCCCTCTTCTCGTGCTTGCGGGTCCACCACGGCAACTCGGTGATGCGGGCGGGGACGACCGTCGGCGCGAGGCCGCGCAACACCTCGCCGCTCCCCCTCGCTTTGTCGGCGGCGTTGGCGGCGAGATAGTCGGCGATGCGCTCGGCCGTCGCTGCGTCGAGCTCGGCATTATCCCCGAAGTGGTTGGCGAGATCGGCCGTCATCGCCGACCAGGAACGCGCCGGGAGGAGCCCTGCCGGATACAGCATGTGGCAGGCGCTGCATTCCTTCGCCACCACCGGATCCTTGACCGGGGCGAGGCGCGGCCCGTCGGCGGCGAGCGGAGCGGCGAACAGCAAGGCCGCCAAAACGGGCGCGACGCCAAGCGGGAGATAGGGAGTCCTGGTCACGTCGCGGTCTCACAATCCGAGCAGGAAAACCAGTGCGTCGGCCTTTTCGGCGGCCGTGCACTCGCGGCCGAGCACGTCGCTGCAATTACGCTTGAACCACTTCTCGACGGTCGCCGCGTCGGTGTAGCGCGTCGGCACGACTGACGGGGCCATCGGATCGATCGGCTTTCCCGCTCGCGTCTGGCCGGGCCCGGTGAGATTAACCGTGTGGCACGACGTGCAGGCCGGCGTGTCGGGCTTGCCGCCGGCATGGGACGCGAAGAAGAAGGCGCGCCCGCGCTCCGTGGACGGACCGGCATATCCGGGCTGGGTCTTGGCGGCTGCGACGTATCGATCGAGGACGGCGATTTGCGCCGGGCCGATGGCGGCGGCTACGGCCAAGGTCGGCAGGACGAGAAGAGTGGCGGCGGAGCCGAGCAGGTTGCGGGTCATGCCGGTGTCCCTGTGGGTCGGAGATCGCGGAGGCGGCGGCTTGCTAGTTCTTGCCGGTGCTGCCGAACGGCAGCATGCGGGCGAGCGCGCCGTCCTTGAGGATCGCCTGGTGGAACACTGCCGCGGCGGCGTGCAGGCCGACGAGGACGAGCATCAGATAGGACAGAACCGCGTGTGCTTCCTCCAGCGACTCGCCGAAGGCGCGGTCGGTCGCCATCAGCGGCGGCACGGTGAAAAGCCCGAACACGTCGAACGAGCGGCCTTTCGCGGCCATCATCAACACCCCGCTGATCGGAACCGCGAGAACGACGGCATAGAGCACGAGGTGCATCGCGTGTCCGGCGACTTGCATCAGACGCGAGCCGGGCGAGGGCGGCGCCGGAACGACGGCGCGCCAGCCGAGACGCACTGCGGTCAGCGCCAGCACCAGCACGCCCAGCGAAGCGTGCAGATTGACGAGCTGCGCCTTCTCCGGCCCGCGCGGCATGTCCTCGAACCAGAGCCCGATGACGAAGGCGGTCGCGATCGCGATGAGCGACAGCCAATGAATGATTTGGGTCAGCGCATCGTAACGCGGGTTGGACGCGGCGACTGCGGTGAGCGTGTGATCGATCTGGGTCATGGGCAGGGTTCCCGGCGCTTCGTCGCCCTGACCAATGAAGCATGTGGGCTGACGCCCGACTGACCCGCGCCGTCAGCGTCTTGTCAGCGGCAATCGGACCGTGGCGGTCATCGCGCCCGGAGCGGTCGGACCGAGCGCCAGCGATCCGCTCCATGCTTCGAGGATATCGGACACGATCGCGAGGCCGAGGCCTGCGCCGGCGCCGCTTTGGTCGAGCCTCCCGCCCCGGCGCAATGCCTCGGCGACGCGTTCGGGCGGAATGCCGGGACCGTCATCGACGATCGCGATCACGGCCTCGCTTCCCATCACGCTCGCGGTGACGGCGATATGCTCGCGCGCATGCCGCGCAGCGTTCTCCAGCAGATTGCCCAGCACCTCCGTGAGATCATCGGGCGGGATACGCACCGCGAAGTCGGGAGCGATCTCGATCGTCCAGTCGAGCATTGCGCCTTTCGGCGTCCGTCCGACAACGGCGACCACACGCTCCACGGTGGCCTTGATCCAGGCCGTGGGATCGGCGGGCGCCGCGTCGCGCCGCGCCCGCGCGAGCTCGCGCTCGACGTGACGCCGCATGGCCTCGCCCACGCCGGCGAGGTCATTGGCGATATCGCCTTCGCCCTTGGCCTTGAGGCGCTCGACCCCGCCGGTCAGCACCTGCAGCGGCGTTTTCAGACCGTGCGCAAGGTCGGCGGCGCGCGCACGCGCGGCGGCCACCTGTTTGTCTCTCGCTTCGAGCAGGGCGTCGATCTCGCCGGCGAGCGGCTGCACCTCGTCGGGGAAAGCCGAGCCCAGGCGTTCGGCTGCGCCGGAACGGATTGCGCCAAGCCGCGCCCGCACCGCTTTCAGCGGAGCGAGGCCGACCGCGACCTGCGCCCCGAAAGCGCCGATGAGGACGAGGGCGATCAGCACGAGAAACGGCGCGAGATCGGCGGTGAAGGTCCGCGTCGCCTCGGTGAGTTCCCCCGCGTCGCGCGCGACGACGACCCGCACCGCTCCGCCGCCGAGCCGCGGGGGAAGGACCACGTTGCGCTCGACCGCGAGCAGCGACGTTTCTCGCGGGCCGGAGATGCGGTGCTGGTGCAGCGCGCCCTCCGACAATTCGTCCGGGGGGACCGGCAGCTCCGAATCCCAGAGCGAGCGCGAGCGCGCGACGAGCCCATTGGGTTCGCGCGTCACCTGCCAATACAGCCCCGACAATGGCCGGTCGAACCGCGCATCGCCCGGTTCGTCCACGACGGCCAAGTGCCCCTCGGCGTCGCGGTCGAGCCCGCCGACGAGCTCGTCGAGGACGAGCGCGAGGTCGGTCGCCATCCGCCGCTCGACATGGCGTTCGAACAGGAGCGAGAGGCCGAGAAAAGAAAGCCCGAGCGCGACCACGACCGATACGACGCCGGCGAGAAACAGGCGCAGCCGCAGCGAGCCCGCGGTCACGCCGGCCGCTCCGGTACGAGATAGCCGAAGCCGCGGCGCGTCTCGATGACTTCCGTGCCGAGCTTGCGGCGCAGGCGCATGACAAGCGCCTCGAGCGCATTCGCGTCGCGGGCGTCGTCCTCGCCATAGAGCTGCTCGATCAGTTCGTGCGCCGAGACCACCCGGCCCTTGTGAAGCGCGAGATAGGCGACGAGGCGATACTCGAGCGGCGACAGCGTCTGCGCGACGCCGTTCACGCTGACGCGCATCTGCCGCGGGTCGACGACCAAGCGGCCGACCTCGATCACCGCCGCGCCGAGCCCGGCCGAGCGGCGCACCAGCGCGCGCGCCCGCGCGACCAGTTCTTCCATGCGGAAAGGCTTCGGCAGATAGTCGTCGGCGCCGGCGTCGATCCCTTCGACCCGCTCGGCCCAGGCCCCGCGCGCGGTGAGCACCAGCACCGGCATTTGACGGCCCGCCGCACGCCAACGCTTCAGAACCGCGAGCCCATCCATCCGCGGCAAACCGAGATCGAGCACGATCAGCGTGTAGTCCTCGGTGTCGCCCCTAAACCATGCGTCCTCGCCGTTGCCGACGATCTCGGGCACGAAGCCGGCCGCCTTGAGCGCCGCCGCGACGTCGCCCGCGATCCGCGGTTCGTCCTCGACGACCAGCGCCCGCATCAATCATCGTCCTGCTTCACGACCGCGCCGGTAAGCGCATCGACCCGCAACTCCACGAGTTCACCGCTCGGCCGCAGCACCTTCAGCTCATACACCATCGCCCCGGCTTGCTCTTCGAGTTCGACGCCGATCACGTCACCGCCGAGATTGTCTTTCGCGACGCTGAGAATGTCGGCCAACGGGCGCGCCCGCCCCTCCTGCAATGCGCGGCGAGCGAACTCATGGTCTTCGAGGTGGCGATGCCCGTGTCCATGGCGGCGCCGGCGTCGGCGGCGCTCGCCATACCCGTCCCACTCCTCGGTCGCCGCCGGCGCGAGCCCGGCCAACGCCAAGGCGGACAGATACAAGACAGAGCGGCGGTCGATCATCGTGTTTCTTCTATGCCCTCTGACTGACTATGCTCCCTCCACTGACGGCATCCTGACAAGGTTTGTCCGGCCGCCATCATACGATCTGGCCAGATTTCATGCTGGATCGACCAAATCCCACCCAAATCGACGGAGGTTCAGAGGCGTCCTATCGGGGCGGCGCTTACTGACGCGCTGGCCGTCGCCGCTTCGCTCTTCCTGTCGCCTTGCGTGCCGCTCGTGCCGCAGAACGGCGCGTCGCGCATGCCCTGCGGCTCGCGCCGGCCGGCCTGCGACCTCCGGGCGGGGTTGTGAGGCGCTGCGATCGGGTTTATCTCCATGGCCAGTCTGTGATTGGCGGTTGTCAGCGCCGATGTCCGAGACCACGCCTTCTGCAACGACGCAAAGGACGATCATGACCGTCGCTTCGGTCGCCGCCGGGCTTGTCGTGATCGCGACGGTCGCTCTGTGGACGCATTACGGCAAGGCCGTGTTCTACGAGATCATTCTCGCCGGCCTCAACGCCTGCTTCTGAGAAGGGACACGCGATGATCCGACGGCCTTCGCGCCTCGTCGTGCTGGCCGCAGCCTTCGGGCTCGGGCTTGCTCTCTGCGTCGGCCTTGTGCTCCTGATGAGCGGGCGCTTCTCCGATGCGCCCGCCTTCCAGGGCACCACCGTGGGCGGGCCGATCCAGCTCACCGATCAGAACGGCCAGCCGTTCTCCGATCAGAGCCTGAGAGGAAAGCCCTTCCTCGTCTTCTTCGGATTTACGCATTGTCCCGACGTGTGCCCGACGGCGCTGTTCGAAGTATCGGAGATCATGCGCCGCCTGGGGCCGGACGCGGCGCGCGCCGCCGCTCTGTTCATCAGCGTCGATCCCGAACGCGACACGCCGGCCGTGCTGAAGGAGTATCTGTCGAGCTTTAATCCAAATCTCCAGGCACTTACCGGGGATCCCGCCGCGATCGCGGCCGTCGCCAAAGCCTACCGGGTCTACTACAAGAAGGTCCCGTTGGAAGGCGAGGATTACACGTTGGACCACACCGCCCTGGTCTATCTGATGGACAAGCAGGGTCGGTTCGTCGCGCCGTTCAACATCAAGCGGCCGCCCGAAGCCGCCGTCGCCGACCTGCGCAAGTACCTGTAAACAGCGCCGCTTCCGGCCAAGGCCGATGGCCGGCTGGTCGCCTGCGACGCTTCGTCAAAGGTCAAAATGGGAATTCGCTCAGCGCCGAGCGCGGCCGGCAGGGAGGCCGGTCCGATCTCAAGCTCGGTTCTGCTTAGGTGTCAGCGGGCGGTCGCGGCCAGACTCCCCGTGGACACGGGCTGTGCATGAGCCTGGTCCGCCACCTCGTCCTGTATCGCACGCGCTCGTTAACGTCGTGCTAATCGGCGGGACGACGCACGACCAAGCGGTACTTCATGAGCGGTTCTTCATGTCAGACCCTCATTAGGCCGGCTCGGCTGTCTTGCGGGCATAGGGCGCACTCCTATATGAGCCTTTGAACCCGCCGGGGGCGGCGGATCAAGACGTTAGGGGGCCGGACTCAAGGCATCCAAAAGGCGCGAGGCCTGCGGACGCTCCCGGGTGCTAATCAGGCTCGGCCGGCCTGCTGCAAGGAAAGGATAAGACCATGGGAAAGGTCATCGGTATCGACCTCGGCACGACCAACTCTTGCGTTGCCGTCATGGAAGGCAAGACGCCGAAGGTCATCGAGAATTCGGAAGGCAGGAACACCACTCCCTCGATCGTCGCGTTCACCGACGACGGCGAGCGGCTGGTCGGCCAGCCGGCGAAGCGCCAGGCGGTCACCAATCCGGAGAAGACGTTTTTCGCAGTGAAGCGGCTGAT
>DASUPI010000414.1:0-13117 GCA_036281135.1 Rhodoplanes sp.
TCGCAAGACCGAGCAGGATGACCGAGGCGGAAATGCCGAACTCCACGAACGGGACCGGCGCGCCGCGCGCCCCGAGAGCGCCGCCGACCGCCGCCATGGCCACAAAGCTCGCCGGAACGAGCCAAAGCGCTCTCCCGCCGAGGAAAGCAGCAAGCACGCCGACCGCCACCATCGCCAGCACGTGATCGAGCCCGGTGACCGGGTGCATGAGCCCATGCACGATGCCGTCCGTGCCGCCTGCGCCCGTATGCGCCAGCGCCGCGCCCGGCGCGAGGATGCATGCGGCGGCAATGATGGACAACGTGCGTTTCATTGTTCGTCCCTCCCCTTAGGGCGCGTACGGGAACAAATGCTCCATCGAGAAGCTGGTAAGTCGCGCGGTAGACCACGAGTGAGCTTCGATCCGATTCAATTATTCCCGTACGGGCCCTTAAGTCGTCGAGCCCAGATCGTCAGTCTGCTGTTTCCCGCTAAAGCTCATACTATTGAATCGCGTGAACGCGCGCAACATTGCAGCCGCGGCGGGAGAAGAAACATTGCAGCCTCGGCGGGAGAAGATACGTGCCGTGTTTCCGCATTCCGTGACTCAGTCAGCCCCGTCCGACGCGTGCCGGACGCACCGGGAGCGATGCACCGCAAGCGTCAACGGCGTGTGCGATTTGCCGATCTTGCGAATGAAATTGTAGCGGGCGACGTGGTAGCTCGGATCGAAGCCGAAGAAATTGCGCCGCATGCGATGAAGCTCCGCATCGCGGTAGGTTTGCAGCCGCTGCGCCGCTTCATCGTCGCGCCGGTGCGCCTGTTTCGCCGCCAGCCTGTCGGCATAGTCGGGCGCGTCGGCGAGCGCTTCGGCAAGCCGCTTGATCTCCGAGTGTACGGCGTCGCGCCCGGCGGGCAGGCGACGCTGCACGAGCCCGAGCCGTTCCGCTTCCGCGACCCCGATGGGCCAGCGCAGCTCCGTCAGCCGTTTCGCATTCGCCGGGCCGACGCGGCTCGGCAACAGATAGGTCCAGTATTCCGAGCCGTAGAGATTGCCCATGTCCTTGTAATGCGGGTTGGCGACCACATGCTCGGCCATCCAGACTTCGTCGGCGGCGAGCGCGAGAAAGAACCCGCCCGCTCCGGCATTGCCGCGCATCGCCGACACGGTGAGACGATCCTGCGTCTCGATGATGTCTCGCACGACATCGTCGACGGCGTTGATATTGGCCCACGACTCCTCGGCCGGGCTGTTCGCCGCTTCGATCAGCGCGAGGTCCATCCCGTTCGACCAGAAATCCTCCCCGCCGATCAGCACCAGCACGCGCGTCGGCCGCGCCAGCGCCGTGCGGTAGGCCGCCTGAAGATCGCGGCAGGCCAGCGTCCCCATCGCCCCGTTATAGAAAGGGAAAGCGAGGTAACCGACGCCGTGCTCCTCGCTGTAGTCGATCATGGGATAGCCGGCGCCGAGCGGCAGCGCCGCGGTCTCCGTCGCGAACAGAACGGAAGCCGGGAGCTTCAACTGCCGCGAACCGTCTTCCTTGGCATGACCGATCCAGGCTGCGCCGTCAGCCGTGGCGAAGGCCACGGCGGGACCGCACCGCGCCAGCGGTTCGCCGGGCCTGCCGGCAACGCCCGGCGCCGGATGGGCATCGAAGATGCGCACCGTACGGCCGAACAAGGTGGCGACCGCGCCCGGATCGCCGTCGGCGGACCGCACGACCCGAAGCACGCGTTCAATCGAATCGCCGGCGAGATCGAGCGTGCGATGCGCGCGGCCGCACAGCGGCCGCAGCGGGGGCAGCGCATCGCGGACCGGAGTCTTTTGCGGCAAGTGTGAATCCCGCTCGTCCCCGCGCAAGCGGGGACCCAGGATGTTTTCTTGAGAAGACTGGATTCCCGCTGTCGCGGGAATGAGCGGTGAGCGGGTCGGCGACGAATGCTCCCGCTCGCCGGGCGCGGCGGCAGCGCCGTCTGCGATCATCGCGATCGCTTCGAGCACGCAGGCGAGCGCGGCTTGCGTCACCTCGTGGCGATAGAGGCTCGATTTGATCGCGATCCGCATGGGGAGGTCCCGCCATGCCCAGACCGGACCCGCATCCATCTCGGCCGTCGCCTCGATCAACGTCACGCCCCAGAGCTCAGCGCCGTCGAGGATCGCCCAGTCGAGCGCCGAGGGCCCCCGATCGCCGCGGATACCGGGATGCACGATCAGGCAGCGCACGCCCCGCCAGACCTCCTCGGGGATCGCGCGCTTGAGGAAGCTCGCGATCACGAGGTCGGGACGAAACAGCTCCACCGCCTCGCTGGTGACTGCATCGTTGATGTCGAACTCGACCGAGACCATATGGCCGCGCTCGCGCAGCTCCACGTGCAGGCGCTGGGTCAGGCTGTTGAATGAATGGCAGAGCAGGAGGACGCGCATTGACGGGTCAGCAGATGCGCGGCAATTGCTCGCCCGACAGCCAGTCGACGATGCGCCCGCCGCCGAAGGCCGTGACCATCTGCACGAACCGGCGATCGTCGGCGACGGTCTCGCCGATGATCGCAGCGTCGCGGCCGAGCGGATGGCTCTTCATCGCAGCGAGCGCAGCCGCGGCGCCGTCGGGCGCGACGATGGCGACCAGCTTGCCTTCGTTCGCGACATGAAGCGGATCAAGACCTAACAGTTCGCAGGCCGCGGCCACCTCGGGCTTGATCGGGATGGAGCCTTCGTCGATGCGGAAGCCCACGCCGGACTGCTGGGCAAGCTCGTTCAGCGTCGCCGCAAGCCCGCCGCGGGTCGGATCGCGCATCGCCCGCAGCCACGGTCCCGCCGCTGCGACCATGTCGGCGACAAGCCCATGCAGCGCCGCCGAGTCGGACAGGATCTGCGTCTCGAACTCCAGGTTCTGCCGCTTCGACATGACGGCGATGCCGTGATCGCCCAGCGTTCCGGAGAGGATCACCGCGTCGCCCGGCCGCGCGCGGTCGCCCGAGAGATCAAGACCGGCGGGCACCACGCCAACGCCCGCGGTCGAGATGAACACGCCGTCCGCCTTGCCGCGTTCCACCACTTTGGTGTCGCCGGTGATGACGGGAACGCCCGCCTCGCGCGACGCCTTCCCCATGCTCTGCGCGATCCGGTGCAGGTCGGCGAGCGGAAATCCCTCCTCGATGATGAAGCCCGCCGAGAGATGCAGCGGGCGGGCGCCCGCCATTGCAAGGTCGTTGATCGTGCCGTGCACCGCGAGCGAGCCGATGTCGCCGCCCGGAAAGAACAAGGGCGAGACGACATAGCCGTCGGTCGACATCACCATGCGCCCGGGAGGCGCATCGAACGTTGCCTGATCGTTGCCCTGGCGCAGCCAGGCATTGTCGAACGCGTCGTGGAAAATGTAGGCGATGAGCTGCGCCATGGCGCGTCCGCCGGAGCCGTGCGAGAGATCGACCCGCCCGTTTGCGAGATCGAGTTTGCGCCGATACGGCTTTGCGAGTTTTTGCGTGACGTTCATGACGCGACCTTCCTGAATGCCCCCTCCGTCTCGCTTCGCTCGCCTCCCTCCCCCGCTTGCGGAGGAAATCTAGGGAGGGGGCCGCCCGCCGCATCTTCGCGGAACCGGCCATAGGTCCAGTGCGCGGCGCACGCCCCTTCGGCAGACACCATGCAGGAGCCGATCGGCGTCTCCGGCGTGCACGCGGTTCCGAACAGCCGGCATTCCACCGGCTTCTTCACGCCGCGCAGGATCGCCCCGCATTCGCAGGCCGGGTTGTCGCGCGAAGGCTCCGTCACGACCGGGAAGCGCCGCTCGGCGTCGTATTGCGCGAAGGCCTCCCGCAGCCGCAGCGCACTGTAGGGCACGATGCCGAGCCCGCGCCACTCAAAGGATTCGCGCAGCTCGAACACTTCGGCCACTTCGCTCTGCGCCTTGAGATTGCCCTCCTCGGTGACGGCGCGGATGTATTCGTTCTCGACCTCATGGCGGCCGTCATTGACCTGCCGCACCAGCATGAGAATGGCCTGCATCATGTCGAGCGGCTCGAAGCCCGCGACGACGACCGGCTTTTCGTATTCCTCGGCGAAGAACTTGTACGGCTCGGTGCCGATCACCGTCGAGACATGGGCCGGGCCGATGAAGCCGTCGATGCGGACGCTGCCGAGCCTGCGCACGTCCGGGTGGTCGAGGATGCTGGCGATCGCCGCGGGCGTGATCACGTGATTGCAGAACACGCTGAAATTCTTCAGCCGCTTCTTGTCGGCGAGGCGGATGGCGAGCGCGGTCGGCGGCGTCGTGGTCTCGAAACCGATGGCGAAGAACACGACCTCGCGGCCGGGCTCGGCTTCGGCGATGCGCAGCGCGTCGAGCGTGGAATAGACCATGCGGATATCGGCGCCCGCCGCCTTCGCTTTCATGAGGCTCGTCGCGTGCGAGCCCGGCACGCGCATCAGATCGCCATAGGTGCAGAGCGTGACCTCGGGCCGCTTGGCGAGGCGGATCGCGTGATCGATGCGCGCGATCGGCAGCACGCAGACCGGGCAGCCGGGCCCGTGGATCATGTGGATGTTCGCGGGCAACAGGTCTTCCAGGCCGTAGCGCGAAATCGCGTGCGTGTGCCCGCCGCAGAACTCCATGAAGTAATAGTCGCGCGTGGGCGCGGCCTCGGCGGCGATGCGCCCGGCGATCGCGCCGGCGAGGCGTCCGTCGCGATACTCGTCGACATGTCTCACGACGCAGTCCCCGCGAACGCGAGAGGCTGGGCGGCGTCGCGCAGGAGCGCGAGCGTGCGCTCGGCTTCCGCCTCGTCGATCTTGGCGAGCGCATAGCCGACATGGAGGACGATGTAGTCGCCGACGCGCACGTCCTCGACCAGCGCGACCGAAACCACCTTGGTCACACCGTCGAGGCTGATCCGCGCCATGCCGTCGGCCAGGAGTTCAGTAACGCGGGCCGGAATCGCGAGACACATCCTGAGCGTCCTTCCCTGTTGTTTTGATTCGTTGGCGCGCCAGAAAAGCCTGCCCGAGCGAGAGCCCGCCGTCATTGGGCGGGACCGCGCGGGCGAGCAGCGGAGCGATGCCACCTGCGCGCAGGCGTGCGCACAGGCTTTCCGTCATCACGCGGTTCATTATGCAACCGCCGCCGAGGGCAACGCGAGCATGGCCGTGCACTGCCGCGTGTGACGCGATCCAGTCGGCGATGCCCTCCGCGAGCGTGCCGTGAAACAGTTCGGCGCCCTCGCGCGGCGGGACGTCTGGCTCGCTCAGCGCCGCGAGCAGCGGCATGAAATCGAGGACGCCGCGTTCGATGCGATAGCCACCCATAAGCGCGCGCGGCGCGCGCACGAGCGCTTCGAGCTCGGCCGCCGCCTGCCCCTCATAACGCTGGTCAAGACAGACGCCGAGCAGCGCCGCGGCGGCGTCGAACAGGCGGCCGGCGCTGGTCGTCGGCGGCGCGACGAGGCCGGCGCGCAGCAGCCGCGCAAGCTCGGCCGCGGCAGGAATGCCGGCGAATCGCTCCGCCGCACGGTCGAGCCGCCCGAGCGCATGCAGCGCGGCCACCCCCATGCGCCAAGGGCTGCGCGCGGCGCGGTCGCCGCCCGGCAGCGGCAGCGGCGCGAAATGGCCGAGCCGCCGCCATGACGCGCCGTCGACCAGCATGATCTCGCCGCCCCAGGCCGCGCCGTCGTCGCCATGCCCGTGCCCGTCAAGCGCGACGCCGAGCAACGGTCCAATCACGCCGTGCTCGGCGGCGATCGCCGCGATATGCGCCGCATGATGCTGGACGGGCATCACCGGCAAACCGCACTCCTCGGCCCAGCGCGTGGAATGGAAGTCGGGATGCAGGTCGCAGGCGACCGCCTCCGGTTCGACATCGAGAATCTGGAGGAGGTGGCGGATCGTCTCGGCATGGAAGCGCGCCGTCGCCGCGTTGTCGAGGCTGCCGATATGCTGGGAGACGAAGGCTTCGCGCCCGCGCGTCACCGTGACGGTCGATTTCAGATGCGCGCCGACCGCAAGCACGTTCGGCCCGTCGCCGCCGAGATCGATCGGCTCCGGCACGAAGCCGCGCGCGCGCCGCAGGAAGGCCGGCGCGCCGTCGACCACCGCCATCACCGAATCATCGGCGCGCGTCACGATCGCCCGGTCATGCGTGACGATGAGATCGGCGATGCCGGCGAGTCTCTCATGCGCCTCGTCGTCACCGACGACGAGCGGCTCGCCGCCGGGATTGGCGCTCGTCGCCACCAGCACGAGATCGTTCGCGGCGGGCCGTGCGGCCGGGTCCGCGGGCGATCCGGCCGCGACGTGAAAGATCAGATGATGCAGCGGCGCATAGGGCAGCACGATGCCGATCCGCGTGAGCCCCGGCGCGATGGACGGGGCAAGCACACCGCGGTCTTGCATCAGCACGATCGGGCGCGCCGGCTGCGCGAGCAGGCGGCGCTCCGCCGCGGTCGGCGCAGCGATGCGGTCGAGCGAGGCGAGGTTCGCAACCATCACCGCGAACGGCTTGGCCTCGCGCGCCTTGCGCCGGCGCAGCTCCGCGACCGCGCGTTCGTTCCCGGCGTCGCACATCAGGTGGAAGCCGCCGATGCCTTTCAGCGCGACGATCTGGCCCGCGCGGAGCGCATCGACGATTACTTCGATCGCGTGCGACAGGCGCGGGCCGCACACGGGACAACCGATCGGCTCGGCATGGAAGCGACGGTTGGTCGGGTCGTGGTAGTCGCGCGCGCAGGCTGCGCACATGGCGAAGGACGCCATCGAGGTCTGCGGCCGGTCGTAGGGGAGCTTGCGCGTCAGCGTGAAGCGCGGGCCGCAATGCGTGCAGGTGACGAACGGATACCGGTAGAAACGGCTTGCCGGATCGAACAGATCGTCGAGGCAGGCCTCGCACACCGCGGTGTCCGGCACGGTGCGGGTGCGTGCGGGCCCGCCCTCGCTCGCCGTAATCGCAAAGCCTGCGTCGCCCAGCGGCGCAAGGCGCTCGACCTCGATCGCATCGATGCGGGCGAGCTGCGGCGGCGCGCCGCGCAAGCGGTCGAGGAATTCTCCGGCGCGCATGCCCTCGACCTCGAGGGTGACGCCATCGGGTCCGTTGCGCACGAAGCCGCTGAGCTCGAGCCGGGTCGCGAGCCCATAGGCGAACGGGCGGAAGCCTACGCCCTGCACAGCGCCGCGCACGCGCAGCCGCAGGCGCACTGACCCGTGTTCGTGCTCGGCGGCGGCGTGCGAAAGCGCCATCGGTTCACCCCGCTGGATCGCGCGTGTCGGCGCTCTGTGCAGCCGTAGCGGTGCGGCTGCTTCCCTGGACGAGCCGGGCCGCGCGGCTTTCGATCCACGCGTACAGCGCCGCCATGCCCTCGCCGGTGCGCGCCGAGACGACGAGCGTCTGCAGGTTCGGATTGACCAGCAGCGCATGGGCAAAGCAAGCGCCGACGTCGAAATCAAGATGCGGCAAGAGATCGGATTTGTTCAACAGCATCAGGTCGGCGGCTGCGAACATGTCCGGATATTTGAGCGGCTTGTCCTCGCCTTCGGCGACCGACAGCACCACCACTTTGTGCGCCTCGCCGAGATCGAATCCGGCCGGACAGATCAGATTGCCGACATTCTCGATGAACAGCAGGCCGTCCGGATCGAGCGCAAGCTCGTCGAGCGCATGCGCGACCATGTGCGCGTCGAGGTGACACCCCTTGCCGGTGTTGATCTGCACGGCGCGCACGCCGGTTGCGCGGATGCGCTCGGCGTCGTGCGCGGTCTGCTGGTCGCCCTCGATCACGGCGATCGGCAACCTGCTCTTGAGGTCGTTGATCACGCGCACCAACAGCGATGTTTTTCCAGAACCTGGGCTGGAGACGAAATTGAGCGCGAGCGTATGCAGACCGACGAGATACGCCCGATTGCTGTTCGCATAGGCGTTGTTCTTCTCCATGATGTCGCGTTCGATCCGCACAATGCGGCTTTGGCTCATGCCCGGCACATGCACCGCCGCCGGGCCCGCGCCGAAATCGAGACGTCCGTCGGCGTGATGAACGTGGTCGCGCGACTCATGCGCGTGCTGATGCGCATGCGCGTGATCATGGCTATGCTCATGCGTATGGTCATGATCATGGGCGTGCTCATGCGCATGGTCGTGCGGATGCTCGTGGGGGGCGTCCTCGCCGTGCTGGTGCGCGTGCGGGCCGGCATGCCGGTGCCCGTGCTCATGCGTGTGACTGAGCTCGCCATGCGCATGCTCATGCGTATGGCGATGTTCACGCGGGTGATCGTGCGAATGCTCGTTCTCGGGGGCGTTCGGATCGCCGCAGCCGCATACGGTGCACATCAGTCGACCTCCAGTTCATCGAGGCGCAGATCGTTCCCGCCGGTCACCTGCAGGCGATGCTGCCCGCACTCGGGGCAGGCGGCCATGCGGTCCGCAATGCGTATTTTCTTGGCGCAATCGAGGCACCAGGCCTGACCGGGCACGGTGCGGATATCCAGCCGCGCGCCCTCGACGATGGTGCCGCGCGCCACGGCGTCGAAGCAGAAGCGGACCGCGTCCGGGTCGACATGGCCCAGCGCGCCGAGCGTTACTTGCACGCTGCGCACCCGAGAAAAACCCTGCTTCTCGCGCTCGTTCTCGATCAGCTCGACGAGGCTCTCGGTCAGCGACATTTCATGCATTCGCCGCCTCCTGCACACGCACGTCGAAGCTGACGCACGGGTCGAACACTGCGACGAGACGCGACACGCGGCGGCGCGCTTCCTCACCGGTCCCGATTTCGGCCCCGACCAGCGCCTCGAGCAGGGGGCCGCGCGGATGAAAATTCCATTCGGTCGGGGCGAGGATCGCATAGGCGGCGACCTGACGCTCTGCACTCGCGCACAACCAATGATAGAGCCGGCCGCGCGGCGACTCCAGTGCGGCAAAACCCTCACGCAGGCCGCTTTTCCGGCTTTTCACTGGGTCGGCATCCGGCGGAATCCCGCTCGTGACCGCCGCCCGCAACAGATCGAGGCTCTCGACCATTTCCAGAAGGCGCGCGTGCAGGCGGGCTGCGAGCGCGGTCGCGGCCACCGCAGTGCTTTGCCAATGCCGCGCATAGGCTCCGGTCTCGGCCACCCTGCCCGGCAGGGCGGGCGCAGCGGCAAAGCTCTCGCCATAGGTCCGCAGCGCGTCGATCACGTCGGAGTCGTCGGCTTCGGTGAGCATGTCCGGCGTGCGCGCGAGAAACGCGGTTTCGCGTTCGGCTTCCTGCAAGAGACGCCCGATCGGGGTGCTTGGATCGGGCGATAGATCCGCAGCCGCCGGCGGCACGCCGAGCCGCTGCATAGCCTCCGAAAGCCGTTCCACGAGAGCCGGTCCATGCACGGCGCTATGTTTGCCTTCGCTCAGCCCATGCATCATCAGCGTGCGCGCCGCCGACAATGCTTCGCGAAGCAGCATCGCGACGTCCGGGTCGATCGCCGCGGGCGGCGCCGCTTGTCCAAGCACCGTCCCGCGCAGTGTTTCAGCGATCCGTTCGGCGGCGAGCCCGATCGCATCGGCAGTGCGGCGGGCCTGATCGACCGGCCGATCGAGCGCGGCCGCCGCGGCGCGCGCCGCCGCCAGGCGATGCGAGCGCCCGCATAACGAGAACAGGCGTTCCGCCAGCACCGGGATGTCGTCCACCGGCCGGCCGATGAACAGCCGCGCAATATTGGTCGGCCGGGTCGATTCGATATGAACCGAACGGACGCGGCGATCCGCGACGGCGATGTCGATCGTGACCGATCCCGGATCGATCCCGGCCGTCATGGCTTTGACCGCCACATCCGCGGCCGGACGAAAGTGCGACCGGGCGAAAGCCGAGCCTGGATTGCGGAACTCCGCACCATCCGACCGGCGCCGTCGTCGCGGCGTTGGCTCATTGAACACATGGACACTATCTCGGCCGTGCGGCGCTGAAGCCGCGAGATCAGCTCGACGATTCCGAGCTTAACGGCCGCCCGGCAAAACTGAAGAGGGTTCTTCGCGAAACGACCGTTTGCGCCGCCGGCGGACGGTCCGCCGAGGTTGGCTGCGGCGGCGTCCGCATCCGCGTCAGCGCCAGGCTTGCCGCCGCCCGGGCCTGATCCTGCGACTTGTACACGTCCATCGGCGAGGCGATCGAATGTGCGTCGAACATGCCGAACCACTCGGTCCCGCCGCACAGGAACTTCACCGGCCCGCCGGGCATATCGACGGTGCGCTTCCTGCCGTTGGCGGCCTCGGAATACGGGATCGGCCGGTCGGACACCAGCATCAGGTTTATGAACCACGGCGTGATCAGAACGCCGAGCCACGCGTCGCCAAAGCGCTCGAAGCCGACGGCCTCGACCGAAAGGGCCTCGTTGTAGAAGGGCAGACCGCGCATCGACTCGCGACCGATCCGCTCGAAGCTTGCCACGAGCGCCGCCACGCGGGCGGCCTGCGGCCGCGTCCCTGGTTCCGCTTGAGCCCCGATCCGAACGTCAGCCATGCGCCGCCCCGCCGCGATCGAGCATGTCCGCGAGCTGGGCGTACAGATCGAGGATATCCCGGGCTTCCTGCGCGCTGAGAACGGCCCGGGCATGGCGCTGCGCCTGCACCGCGACCCAGTCGCCCGGCCGGACGGCTTCGTCGAGAAAGAGCAGGCTGACCTCGAAGCGCGCGCCGGCGCGGGCGACCAGGGCCGTGTCGCCGTCGACGCGGATGACCTCGCACGGCGCCGTCAGACACATGGCATCGGCCTCGCGCGCCCGCTCCGCTCGACCGCGCGAACGCCGAGCGCGGCGAGCTGTTCGAGAACTTTTACAAGCGCTTCGTCAGCGGCGGCGTCGATTTGCGGCGTCAGCTCGGTCCCCAGCTCCATCGATTGCGGCTCGATGCCGATCAGCGTCACGCTCTCCGGCGTGTGGTCCATCAGGCTCAGCGTTGCGAGCAGATCGGCGAGACCGATCTGGTGCGGCGACATGCGCTCGCGAAACCAGACCGGGAGCCGCGCGCCTTGCAGCGCGACGATGCTCCCGGGCGGTCCGCCGGTCTGGGCCGCGTCAATGAAAATGATGTGCTCCGCCTCGACCAGCTGATCGAGCAGGTCGATCGCCGACGTCCCGCCGTCGATCAGCACGACGTCATCCGGAAAGCTGTAGGATTCGTCCAATCGCCGCACGACATGGACCCCGACGCCCTCGTCCGAGAGGATCAGGTTTCCGAGTCCGACGACCGCGACCGACATTGGAGCGCCTGACTGGAGTTAAGAGCGCATGCCGTGTTGACAGCGCCCGCTTGTGGCAACTTGATCTGCACCATCCTCCCCCGCGCCGCGGGGGAGGGGGACCGCCCATCGCAGGCACGCTAGCGCAGCCTGCGCAGGCTTGCCTGCGATGGCGGTGGAGGGGGCGCTTGCATCTGCGGCCTCATGCCCCCTCCACCATGCTGCGCATGGTTCCCCTCCCCCGTTTCACGGGGGAGGATGAATGCGGATCGAAACTCGATTTCATTCGAGCTCATTTCAGAACGCCTTCACCGACACGATCGGCCGACGCTCGGTGTCGGCGAGATGGATCGCGCAGGCGATGCACGGATCGAAGGAGTGCACCGTGCGCAGCACCTCGAGCGGCTTGTCCGGATCGGCCACCGGATTATCGACCAGTGAGGCCTCGTAGGGACCGGGCCTGTAATTGTCGTCGCGCGGGCCGGCATTCCAGGTCGAGGGTACGACGCATTGGTAGTTCTTGATCTTGGCGTCCTCGATCACGATCCAGTGCGACAGCACGCCCCGCGGCGCCTCATGGAAGCCGACGCCGGCGACCTCGCCCTTCGGGAAGACCGGCCGGTTAAACGTTGCCAGATCGCCCGTGGCGATATTGTCGATCAGCAATTGCCACTGCGCCTTCAATTCGTCGAGCAGCACGGCGCAGCGCACCGCTCGCGCCGCGATGCGGCCGATGGTCGAATGCACCGCATCGACCGGAATCTCGGTCCCCGCCACGGTCGAGGCAAGCTTCAGCACGCGGGTGAGGTGCTTCTTGGTCGGCTCATGTCCGGCCACGACCATGGCCAGCACATTGGCGAGCGGGCCGACCTGCGCGCGTTCGCCCTGGAAGGTCGGCGCCTTGATCCACGAATATTTGCCGTCGTCCTGCCAGTCGGTGTAGCGCGGCGCCGTCTCGCCCTTGAACGGATGCAGCGCCTGGCCGTCGCCGGAATAGCTGTACCAGGCGTGCTTGACGCTCTCCTGCACGCTGTCGCGGAAATAGGGATCGCCGAAGCGCTCGACCGTCTTGAAGGAGCTGAGGTCCGCCGCCTTGATATAGCCGCCGGGCATGGCGAATTTGGTGCCCTTGGTGTCCACCGGCAGATCGGGCACCGAGAGATAATTGGTGACGCCCGCGCCATATTTGGTCCAGTCGGCATAGACCGCGCCCACCGCAGCGACGTCGGGGATCATGGCGTTGTTGACGAAGTCGTCGAGCTCGTCGATCCAGGTTTTTATGGCGTAAAGCCGCTCCAGCGTCAGCGTCGACTGGCTGTCCGGATTGATCGGGTTGGCCACGCCGCCGACCGCGAGGTTCTGGATGTGCGGCGTTTTCGAGCCGAGCACACTCACGATTTTGTTGGCGATGCGCTGGACGTCGAGCGCCTGGATGTAATGGGTGGCGGCGAGCAGGTTGATGTCGGGCGGCAGCTTCATCGCCGGATGGCCCCAATAGCCCGACGCGTACACGCCGAGCTGGCCCGAGCCGACGAACTTCGCGAGCTTGTCGCGCACTGCGCGGATCGAAGGCTCGCTGTTGCCCTTGTAGTCGGAGAGCGAGGCGCCGATCTTGGCCGCGCCCGCCGGATCGCCCTGCAGCGCCGAGACGATGTCGACCCAATCGAGCGCCGCGAGATGATAGAAATGGACGATGTGATCGTGCACGCCATGCGCGGTGATGATCAGGTTGCGGATGTATTGCGCATTGAGCGGGACTTCGAGCGCGAGCGCATTCTCGACCGCGCGCACCGAGGTGATGGCGTGGACCGTGGTGCACACCCCGCAAATGCGCTGGGTGAACACCCAGGCGTCGCGCGGGTCGCGGCCTTTCAGGATCACCTCGATGCCGCGCCACATCTGGCCGGACGACCAGGCCTTGCTCACCTTGCCGTCGTCGACCTCGCAGTCGATG
>DASUPI010000415.1:0-10429 GCA_036281135.1 Rhodoplanes sp.
GGAAATGAGCGCGATCATGCTCTCGGCCGCCGCGCGCACGACGATCTCCTCGTTGAACGCCCACAGATCCTCGATCGAGCCGCCCCCGCGCGCGACGATCAGCAGATCGGGGCGCGGGATTGGCCCGGTCTCGGGCAGCGCGTTGAAGCCGCGAATGGCGGCGGCGATTTCTTCGGCCGCGCCGTCGCCCTGCACGCGCACCGGCCACACCAGCACACGGCGCGGAAAGCGGTCGGCGAGCCGGTGCAGGATGTCGCGGATCACCGCGCCGTGCGGCGAGGTGACGACGCCGATCACCTCCGGCAGGCGCGGCAGGAGCTGCTTGCGGGCCTCGTCGAACAGGCCTTCGGCGGCGAGCTTCCTCTTGCGCTGCTCGACGAGCGCCATCAGCGCGCCGACGCCGGACGGCTCGAGCGACTCGATCACGAGCTGGTAGGTCGAGCGCCCCGGATAGGTGGTGAGCCGCCCGGTCGCGATGACCTCCAGCCCCTCCTCCGGCTTGATGCGCATGCGCGCGTAAGCGGTGCGCCAGACCACCGCGTCGATGCGCGCGCCCTCGTCCTTCAGCGCGAAATAGGCATGGCCCGAGCTGTGCGGCCCGCGGAAGCCGGAAATCTCGCCGCGCACGCGCACGTAAGGATAGGCGTCCTCGACCGTGCGCTTGAGCGCAGCGGCGAGCTCCGACACGCTCCATTCGGGGATGTCCAGGCGAGGTTCGGGACGGGGTTCGGACATGGCAGGAGTTTTAACGTGACGGCCGCTCCGCGTCTAACTCAGCATTTCGTTCCGGTCATGTGAGACCAAATGCAGGCTCCCTGAAGAGCACTGCTGAGGGTCGCGCGGCGTCGAGATCCAGTCCCCGCGCAAGGGGGTACTCAGGACACGTTGAAGAAAGCTGGATTCCCGCTTGCGACGGGAATGAGCGGATGTGGATCAGTTAAGAGACCAATCCCTCGCTCTGCAATCCAGAGGGCCGACGCAGGTCGGCGTCCCGAAGGATGCGCGATCCGAGAGACGCTGAGTTTTGCCTTGCGCGTTCATCCGGCAGTGAGCTGCGTAGCCCGGATTGAGCCGTCGGGTCGCGCTCCGCGCGCCCGAAGGTAAACTCCGCGAAATCCGGGATGATCTCTCCAAAGCGAACCGACCCCGCATTTCGTTTCGCTCTATGCGGGCTACTCGGCCGCCGGCTCGGGCGGACGGGGACCTTGCATTACCCGCGGCCGTATAACAAAAAGCCCCGCGCATTGCGGGGCTCTCCCTCATCGACATCATGGCCGTTTGGAGCGTGAGGTTTGTGTCTAAGCCTTGGTCGGGTCGGGCGGGGGTTTCGGCAGCGTGCCTGCTTGCTTCACAGCTGCATCAAAAAGAATGATGCCTGTAACGACAAGCAGGGCGGGCATAAAGAGCCAAGATTTCATCATGGGATCCTCCATATCGACGGGCGTCGGCACTCGACGTGAACCAATGTCGATTTGAGATTCAAATCGTGCTTGCCGATGGCCGCAGGGCTGCCAATTGGAGGAAGCGGAGACTTCGGGACGTCGCCGTTTTTCGGGCAGCTCACGGACAAGTCATTGCTTGTCTCTACTCCCATAAATGGCGCCGCAAACGCAAAGCGCAATAGAGCTTCAGAAGTAAGCGTTGGAGGGATCCAGGATTGTTGAAGGAAACTCGATTCCCGCTTGCGCGGGAATGAGCGCTAGCCGCGCGAGCGGCGCGCCGGCGCGGTCGCCTGCCGCTCCGCATATGTGTCCACGAGCGCGCGGATCATGCGCTGGTAGGGCACGCCGCGCTTCTTCGCCGCTTGCTTGAAGAACTCCACGCTGCGGCGGGACAAAGCGAGCGTCACCTTGATATTGTCCTCACGCGGCACGAGGGCGTCCGGAGCAGGAAGGAAGTCCGGGATCACCCGCACCGGCCCGATCTCGCCTGCGGTGTACTTAACGGTTCTGCCGGTCATGAATCTTCCTTCCCGTTCGCCAATAGCCCGCCCCAAAGATGCGATGCGGCCGTCACGCCAGGTGAAGCGAACCGTCATGACGCCTCCGTCCACCCACCCGAAACAGAAGTAACGCTGCTCAGCGCCGCCATGGCTCAAGTCCCCTGCAATGACGCGGGGCGGATCAAAGCAGGCGCGCAGGGCCAGCGCGAACGACACGCCATGCTTCGTACGATTGAGGCGGTCCTTGGCCGCATTCCACTCGAAGCTCGGCAGCTCGGCCGTCATATGGCGACAATGCCATATAAATGTAAGGCTGCCCATCGCGTAGGATTGCGGCAGGCCCCTCACCCGGCCACCCCCGGGTCTCGACTTTCGTCCTGAGAAGCGGCCGATGGCCGCGTCTCGAAGGATAAGGTGAAAAGCCTTCCAAGCCCATCATGGCGAGCCGTTTCCAACCCCTCATGGTGAGCCGACCGTGCGCCTGATCCTCCTACCGCATCATCCGTCGAGCCGTCTTGGCGTTTCCTGTTGGGCGGCCCGCGATGAATCACCACTGGAAAAGAGAATCGGACGGTGGCGCGGGCCGCCCGCCCCGGTCGCGTGCGCGCTTCCACCCTTCCCTCACGGAGGACTGCACTCGTCGTGCAATGCATGGTCGGCATCCATGGCCGTACATAATTCGACTGCCAGCTGTGATGCCGTCCTCTTCCGTGGATATCGGGGGATGCGACTTTTTAAGGAAAAGGCGCGGGCGGCAATGTGAATGTCAGCGGCTCGCATGCCGGCCGCGTGTTATATTGCAGGCATGAAGAAGAAATCGCTCACGGTCTCCGAATTCGCCCGCCTGAGCGCTCGGCAAGAAGCTCGAAAAACCGTCACGTAAGCATGGGAGCGGCCGAGGTGACCTCCTCGGTGAACACCTTGAAGCCCGCGAGCGTGCACGGGCCGAACGAGGTCACGATCGCGACGTCGGTGGCATCGCGCCCGCGTGCCATCAGGACGCGGCCGATACGCGGTACGTTGTTCCGCGGGTCGAAGGTATACCAGCGTCCTCCGAGATAGGCCTCGAACCAGGCGGCGAAGTCCCCCGGAGGGTAGGGCGGCTCTGTGCCAATGTCGCCGAGATAGCCGGTGCAGTAGCGCGCCGGAACGTTCATGCAGCGGCACAGCGTGATCGCGAGGTGCGCGTAGTCCCGGCACACGCCGCGCTGTTCGGTGAAAACGTCAAACGCGGTCTTGTTCGGGCTCGCGTGTTCGTAGCCGAATTTGATACGCTCGTGGACATAGTCGCAGATCGCCTGAGCCAGGGGCCAACCCTTCGGAGTATGCTCGAACAGCGACCACGCCGTATCCACTAGGCGATCGGTCTCGCAGTAGCGGCTGCCAAGAAGAAAGACCAAGGCGTCCACCGGAAGCTCCTCCAGTGGAGGCTGCTCGGCTCCCGGGACCACTTCATCCGGCTCCCCGCTATCCTGCACCAGGAAGTCCGTGGACAGGGTGAGCCGGCCTGCGGGGGCGCGGATCACGTGGCAGAAGTTGCCGAAACTGTCGTGATAGGTGTTGGCGGGGATAGGTGGATCGATTTGCAGCCCATCCCAGCTTATCAGATCGGACATGCGGGACGGATGAACGCTCACCTGCAAAATCATAGGTGTCGGTTGCGGGCAATCGTAGGAGATCTCGTAACCCGCACGAATCCTCATTGAAAACCTCTTACATCCGCGCGAGCAGGGCCCTACCGAATGTGCGCTAGGAATACGGCGGCAATAAAGATCCGCTCGTTCATCACGCGGCAACGACTTTCACCGCGACCTTCATGGCGAGATGGTCCGACGCGGTCCCGATCCATGTGCCCTGTAGCGGGATCGCCTCACGCGGCTCGTGCACGACCGCGACGCGCACGAGGTTCTGATTTCCGATCATGCCGCTCGACGGGTCGAAGTCGACCCAGCCGGGACCGGGAACGTAGACCTGGACCCAGGCATGGGTGTTTCCGCCGGTGACACCCTCGTCGTGATCGTCGTCATCATCGTCATCAGCAAGATGCACATATCCGGATACGAACCGCGCGGCGATTCCAAGCGAGTGCATCGCCGCGATCATGAGCACCGCCAGGTCGCGACAGCTTCCGCTCCCGAGCTTCAGGGTCCGGATCGGATCCTGGGTGCCCTTCTCGTGCCGCGCCGCGTGCTTGAAGGTCCGTCTGATAGTTTGCGTCATGTCGACGAGAAGCTCGTGGGTGTCGGCCGATCCGTCCTCGCGGAGGAACTTGGCGGCCCAGCGATCGACACTGGGGTGCGGGGACAGCGGCGCGATGAAGCGTGCCAGACCGGGCCTATCTTCCGCCGCATAGGCAAACGGATGGGTCCGGGCAAAATCCTCGATATCGGCTGCGCGGAAGCCAGCCGGCGCGTGGTCGAGACGAACGGTGCTTTCGAAGCGAAGCTCGGAGGCCGGGTCCGCGAAACGGGCGGTCGCGATATGATTGCCAAAGATGTCCTGCATCCAGGAAAGCTGGCTCGGCTCGGGCGTGATTTCGAGCTCGGATTCGATCACCTTCTGGTCGCCGTCGTCGCGCGGACGCAACATTATTCGGTGTTCGCCGAACGCGACCGGTTGCTTATAGCGGTAGGTCGTGACGTGCCTGACGGTGAGAATCGGCATGGCGGTCCCCAATGGTGTAAGTGCCAATAAATATGCATATTTCGTGCCAAAAACAGTAGTATACTGCTCTCTATACCGTCTACAATTGTCGCTATTTCTAGCAGCGTGAGCGCCGATGGACGAGATGGCGGACAGCCTGTTGGCGGCCGACGAGCCGGCGCCGGTCACGGTGCACAATGACAACGGCCGGTCGCCGTTCCTGATCGTCGCCGATCACGCGGGCAATTCCATGCCGCGCGCGCTCGGTCGCCTCGGCCTTCCGGAAAGCGAATGCGAGGCCCACATCGCCTGGGACATCGGCATTGCCGCGGTTTCCCGTCTCGTGGCGGACGCGCTCGACGCCACCCTGGTGCAGCAGAACTATTCGCGCCTGATCATCGATTGCAACCGCACGCCGGGCTCGGAGACGTCGATCCCGGAAATCAGCGAGCTCACCTCGGTGCCGGGAAACATGGGATTGAGCGAAGGCCAGAAAGCCGCGCGCGTGGGCGAGATTTTCCGGCCCTACCATGATCGGATCGAAACCGAGCTCGACCGCAGACGCCGAGCCGGCCGGCCGGCGGCATTGATCGCGATGCACAGCTTTACGCCGGTCTTTATGGGCGCGGTGCGACCCTGGCACGTCGGCGTGCTCTACAATCGCGATCCGCGTTTCGCCCACCTCCTCATGGCGCTGCTGAAACGCGAAGAGGGGCTCGTCGTCGGCGACAACGAGCCCTACAGCGTGACCGATGCGTCGGATTACACCATCCCGACGCACGGTGAGCGACGCGACCTGCATCACGTTGCGATCGAAGTCCGTCAGGATCTGATCGCCCACGACAAGGGGCAGAGAGCGTGGGGTCGGTTGCTCGCGCGATTGCTGCCGCCCGCGTATCAGGAGCTGGGTCTTGCCCCGATTGCGCGCGCCCGGTCGTGACGCGCCCCGGCTTGGCCCGTCACCGTGTTGCTGCCGTCCGCCGAAACCGCCGCCATGCTGTTCTGGGCGCTGCTCGCCTCAGGGCAGATCAACATGCGCAAAGTCGACGGCTGGCAGACGCTCGCCACCGCGCCGCTCGCTCAGCCCATTGACCTCGCCGCTTGAGACGATACCCTCATGTTGCCGGACACCGCGCCGCTCCAATTTCCAACCACTTCCGCGACGGCACCGGCGGTCTTTCGAGGAGCGCTCGCCAACAGATCGCGAGAACCGGCGGTCTGGCGCAAGCCTAAGGGTTTTCCTTAGGTATATTGCCGGAATTGCCGATTAGGCGGCCGCGTTCGATTGTAATCCAATGAATGACCCCGACGCAGGCCGATATGGAATCGTCGGACGATAGCGTATCGCATCAGCCTGATTGTGCCCATTGCGGCGCAGTCATGCGATTTGCGCGCCGTCTTCCCAAACTCGGCGCCAATCCGGAACTCGTGTCCTATCAGTGCGAAGAATGCGGGCACGTGGTGACTCGACCTGAAAGCGAGGAGCCGTAACGCGGCGTGACAGCTGCCGGGCGCAGGCACGCCACGCGTGCTGCGAGCGCGCGAGCGATGCGGGAAAATCGCGACGGTCTATTGACGATTGGCTGCGGCCGCGACCTTCTGTATCAGAATCGGTTGCGCTTCTGTTGACGTCTTTTTCCGCACCTCACCCAAGATTGCAAAGCTGTCCATGAACACCATGCCTCTCGCCGACGTTCGCGTTCTCGAACTTGCCCGCGTCCTCGCCGGTCCCTGGGCCGGGCAATTGCTGGCCGATCTCGGCGCGGAGGTGATCAAGGTCGAGCGTCCTGGCGCGGGGGACGACACGCGGGCCTGGGGGCCGCCCTTTGTTCGGGGGCAGAATGGGGAGACGCTCGATTCCGCCTATTACCACGCGACCAATCGCGGCAAGCGCTCGGTCGTTGCCGATTTCGAGACCGAGGAAGGCCAGAGCCTGGTGCGCGCGCTCGCGCGCGAAGCTGATGTGCTGATCGAGAATTTCAAGCTGGGTGGGCTCAAGCCCTTCGCGCTCGATTACGACAGCCTGCAGGCGATCAACCCGCGCCTGGTCTATTGCTCGATCACCGGCTTCGGACAGACGGGACCTTACGCGCCGCGGCCCGGTTACGACTTTCTCATCCAGGCGATGGGTGGGATCATGCACATCACGGGAGAACCGGAACGCGAGCCGATGAAGATCGGCGTCGCCTTCGCCGACGTCTTCACCGGGCTTTACGCGGTGATCGCCGTCCAGGCAGCGCTGATGGAGCGCGAGCGCAGCGGACAGGGCCAGCACATCGACATGTCGCTCCTCGACGTTCTGGTCGGCGTGCTCGCCAATCAGGCGCTCAATTATCTGGTGTCGGGCGTCTCGCCCAAGCGCATGGGCAATGCGCATCCGAATGTCGTGCCCTATCAGGTCTTCCCGACGGCCGACGGTCATGTGGTGATCGCAGTCGGAAACGACACGCAGTTTCTCCGCCTGTGCGATGTGCTTGTACTGCCGGAGCTCGCGGCCGACCGCCGCTACCAGTCGAATGCCGGACGCGTTGCGGCCCGGACGGAGCTCGTCGCGAGCGTCGCCGCCCGCACCATCCGCATGACGCGTGCCGAGCTTCTCTCAGCGCTGGAGAAGGCGGGGGTCCCGGCCGGTCCGATCCACGATATTGCGGAAGTCTTCGCCGATCCGCAGGTGGTTGCCCGCGCAATGCGCCTCGATCTGCCTGCACCCGACGCGGCGGCAGGAACAGTGCCGGGCGTGCGCACTCCCGTCCTGTTCTCGCGCACGCCGCTGAGCTACCAGCAACCCTCGCCGCGGCTCGGCGCCGACACCGAGGCGCTTCGCGCCGACATCGCGGACGGGAAGCCACTATTCCGCAGCTCGCGCGAATAAGATCGCCGTCACGCCCGCGTTCAGCCAGGTGATTCGCCGTTGTCCTCCTTCGCTGCCGGAAGCGTCAGCGTGAAGGTCGTGCCGAGGCCCGGCCCGGCACTTTCCGCCCCGATCGCCCCGCCGTGCAGGTCAATGATGCGCTTCACGATTGAAAGACCGAGGCCGATCGAGCTCTCGCCGCCGGTCGGCTTAGCGGAGAGACGCTGGAAACGACCATAGAGGCGGGAAATGTCCTTCGCCGACATGCCCGGCCCCTCGTCCTTGATGCGGATATGCGCGCCGTCCGCCTGCAGATCGAGCGACAACTCGATGCGGCCGCCGATCGGGCTGTACTTGATGGCGTTGCTGATCAGATTGTCGATCGCCTCCCGGATCCGGTCGCCGTCGCACGCGATCGGCTTCCCGAACGGAGCGGACACCTGGATGAGCTGCTGCTTCTTCGCGGCGAGCGGCTGATTCGCCTCGGCGACGTCCTTGACGAGGATGGCGAGATCGACCGGCTCGCGGCGGATGGTGATGTTCAGGGCATCGGCCATCGCGTCGGTGATCAGGCTTTCGACCATATCGGTCAGCCGGTCGGCGGCGGCATGAATGTGGTTGATCTGCGCCTGAGCGTTCTCGGCCGAGTGGCTGGGGTCGGACAGCATGCGCTCGAGAATCTCCGCCCGGCCGATGATGACCGAGAGCGGGTTGCGCAGGTCGTGGGCGACGGTGCCGAGGATTTCCCGCTTGAACGCGTTCGCGCGCTGCAGGCGCGCCCATTGCGCCGCGAGCCGCCGGTTCGCCGCGGTCAATTCCCGCGTGCGCTGGTTGACGCGCTCCTCGAGCCGGGCGTTCGCCTCCTGCAGCTGCTCGTAGAGAATGACATTGTCGAAGGCGATGGAAAGCTTGCTCGCGAACAGCTCGACCAGCGTGCGGTCGGTGTCGGACAGCGGCCGCCTTGCATGCAGCACCACAACCACCTCGCGTCCGCTGGTGGTGCCGATATACAGCGCCGACCAGCGCGACGTGAACTGGTGACGGTGCTGCCGGAACGATTCATCGACCCATTTACGCAACTCCGGCTCGAAGGCGTCGGCATCGTCGGCGCCCAGGAAGCTCGTGTAGCAGCCGGACGCGGCCAGCACGGCGATTTCCTGATCCGTTCGTCCGTCGTCGTGGCAAACCAGGATGCCCTCGCAGTCGACCTGGAGCAGCGAACCGAGCTGCGTCAGCACGCCTTCCGCGAGGCGCTGAATCGACTTGAAGTCGTACAAAGTGGAGGCCGCGTCGACGATGATTTCGAGACCGCGGCGAGTTGCGGTCATGCGCTGGAGCTGCTGGTAGCCGCGCAAGGCGGCGGTGAGCGAGGTGAACAGCTTGTCCGCCGTCAGCTCCGTCTTCGCCTTGTAGTCGTTGATGTCGTAATCGACGATGACGCGCCGCTCCGGCGCCTGGCCCGGTTGGCCGGTGCGAAGGATGATGCGTACCGTCTCGTTCTTGAGCTCCTTGCGGATGAACTCGACCAGGTTTAGTCCGGCGGTGTCGCTTTCCATGATGACGTCGAGCAGGACCACCGCGATGTCCGGATGGTTGCGCATGAGCTCGCGCCCCTCGGCCGCCGAATAGGCCGAAAGGATCTCGAGGCCTTGCCCGTTCAAACGGTAGTCGTGCAGCGCGAAGCGCGTGCCGTCATGCACGGCCGGCTCGTCGTCGATCACCGCGATCTTCCAGCGCGGACCTTGTTCCGGAGGCTCCTCCCCCGGACCCTCGATCAGGTGGACGATGTCGTCTTCAGCCATGAGCTTTGTCCATGATTGGTGCGGCCTGCGTCGGCGGCGATTCGCCCGGCGCTACGCGCGGCAGAGTGATACGGAATCGCGTGCCCCAGCCCAACCTCGATTCGAAGGTCAGCCGGCCGCCCAGCTGCTGGGTCACGAGATTGAAGATGATGTGCAGGCCGAGGCCGGTACCGCCTTCGTTCCGGCGGGTGGTGAAGAACGGGTCGAGGGCGCGGCGCTGAATCTCCTCGGTCATCCCCACCCCGTCGTCGGACACGAAGATATCCACGTCGTCGCGCACCTGGCGCGCCTCGACGATGATGCTTCCGGCGCGGCCCTCGGGAAAGGCGTGGACCACGCTGTTGAGAAACAGGTTGGTCAAGACCTGACCATAGGAGCCCGGATAGCTGTCCATGACGATGCCCGGCGGCACGTCGACGGTCAGCGCGATCTGCGATTTCTTCAGCACCGGCCGCAAGCTGGCGACGATCTGATCGGTCGATTCCCGCAGATCGAACGGACGCCGCTCGGCGTGGCTGCGATCGACCGCAACCTGCTTGAACGATTGCACGAGCTCGCCGGCGCGCTGGAGATTGGCTACCAGCTGGGTGGCGGCGTCCCGCCCGCCCTCGAGGAATTCCTCCAGCCGGGAACGCCGCAGCGGGCCGGAATGAAACTCCTTTGCGAAATCGTCGCACCGGCGCGCGAAGCTCGACGCCACCGTGAGACTGATGCCGATGGGGTTGTTCACTTCATGCGCCACCCCCGCCACCAGACCGCCGAGCGCGGCGAGCTTCTCCGCGGCGATCAGGTTTTGCTGCGCCTCGCGCAGATCCTCGAGCGCCTGCTCGGCGCGCTCCTTCGACGCCCGCAATTCGTTCTCGGCCTTGCGTTTGGCGATGGCATTCTCGCGAAAGACCGCGACCGCCCGCGCCATTTCACCGATTTCGTCGCGCGCGTGGGTGCCATGGATGGGATCGTCGTATTTCTCCGAGACGACGGCGTGCATCGCCGCCATGATCTCCTTGAGCGGCTGAATGATGCTGCGCGCGATCAGAACGCCGATGCCGACGATCAGCGTCAGGAAGATCACCGCGACCAGCGCGACGTTTTGATAGATGTCGGCCAGGGTGTGGTCGAAGCTTCCCTGCGCCTGCAACTCGCGCAACGTCATCTGCGCCGAGAGCTTGTTGATCACCGCAATCATGGCGG
>DASUPI010000416.1:0-6393 GCA_036281135.1 Rhodoplanes sp.
CAGCCGGTTGGCCTGCACGCTGGCGATGCGGCCGCGGCCGAAGCGCGAGGCGCGCGGCGCCCCGATCCTGCCGCTGCGCGAGACCTGACCGCCGGCCTTCTGCGCGGCGGCGAGCGCCTGGGCGACAAAGGGTTTTGCCCGCTGGACCCCGCGCGAGCGGATGCGGCCTGGCCGGATGCGGAAGTCGTCCTCGCGGCTCATGGCCCAATGTCTCGCGAGGTGCGATTTTCGTTGAACGGATTGTGGAATTGTCGCGTGCGCGGGCTGCGGAATGCCGGTGCACGTCGCGGCGCAGGCACCAAAACACTTGCGAGATCAATGCCCCGACCGTCCCCCGACCGGGCCGCACATCGCGGCCTTTTATCTTGCCCTCCAACGGTCGTGTTGCCGCTTCCCTCCCGGCTCGCACTTCTTGGTGCGCTGGGCTTCGCAATCTCACGATGATTCACGACGCGCTCCATCATGGAATGCCCATGCCTGAGCGGCGCACAAACAGGTCACGGTCCTGCGCATTGCTTTCTGTTGGAGGCGCTGCGGGCATGCGTGGCAAAGGTGATTCGACTGTAGGCGAACGGACAGGCGTGCTGCTCTCGGATTCGCTCGCCAGCCGATTGGATCTCGCTGGGAAAAGCGCGCTTGACCAGCTCCGCACACGCTCATTGGCGGCAGGGGCAGCGGCGACGACGGGAGTGTCTGTGTCGGACGGCGGATCGGACGCTGTATCGAAAATCTCCGTACTCGTGCCCCGTGGCATGTCGAAATTGGGGGCGTCGCCCTTGGCCACGGATGTCGCAACGTCGGTCGCGAAATTGACGTCCGGCTGCTCCCAGGAGCCGCGATAGACAGCGACCGCACAGAAGGTCGGGTCGGTCTTGAGACGCGGATGCGTTTTGCAGCGGCTGGCGTGCTTGGCGATCTGAGCGGCTGCCATCGCCACGTTGCGGCATGGCAGAAGAACGGATGCTGTGACCCTCGATGGCGGCACCGAAAGCCCGGCGAGACCCACACGTACGACACTGCCAATGGGGCTCGCGCGTGCCTCCCGGATCGCGTCATCCATGCCGGCATAGACTCTCGGGCTGCGTTCGCCCTGCACAGAGACCGCCCAGGGTTCGCCGCCCGATTGGTGCCAGACCAGCGCGTGCATGAGCTTCGGATCGACGGCAAGCGCGCAAGCGGTCACCAGCGTCACGAGATCCATAGGGCTTGCTCCTTTCGAGAGATTGCTCCGCCCGCAGCGCGGCAGCGCGATGCCATCGTGCTCGCGGCCGTCAAGAGCCAGGCGCAAGCGCCAGCCTGCGGCCGCTCTTGACCGCCGCTGCGCGCGACGGCGGGCTGGCAGGCGAGCGGGACGGAGGAATGAGCCGGCTTTTCCGCGAACAGAGGAATGACGTGGTCATCGCTCATCCTGCGCGAGCGCACGACATTTGTTTTGCGCAGCGGCGGCACGGATCAGCTCCGGTTCTCGCGCTTAGACGGCCGGGTCCAGAGCAGGTGGAATGCGGAGCGGTCGCTGCCGGACTGGAACAGGTTGGCGCGGAGCGGCTGCGTGAAGGCGGGATCGTCGATCTGCAGCGAGACATACTCGCCGGCTTTCTCTCCGGTGCGGCTCCAGCCCGCGCCGACCTCAGGTCCTTCTTCGTCACCGGCATGAATGCGGTAATTCGGCGCGTTCTCAGCGTCGGAATGTTCTGCAGGCACGATAGTCAATTCGATGTCGAGCGAGAGCGTGCGCAGACGTCCGGTGAAGCCATGCTTGGTGCGGGTGAAGGTGCCGATCTGTGCCATGTCGCAATCCTTTCTGCTGGTGGTGGTGAGATGGTCGGTGTGGCGGTCAACGGGTATCGGCACGCCATTGAAAGCGGCCGTCGCCTGACTCGTCGGTCCAGACAGGCAGCGTGCGGCCGATGACCGAGCGGCGCGGTAATGGGCCGAAATAGCGGCCATCGACGCTGTCCGAGGCATCGTTCATGAGAAAGAGTTCGTCGTCGGCGATGCGGCGGCAGCCTTGCCAGACGGGGAGCTCACGACCGGCATTGTCGCGTTCGCGCGCGCGGCCGTAGGTGGCGCCATAGGCAAGAATGTCGAGGCCGTTGCGACAGATGGTCTGACCGGGGAGCGCAAGGATGCGCTTCAGCAGCGGCATGCCTCTCGGCAGATAGCCGCGGTCGGCGAGAAACTCGGCGATCAGCGGCGGCGGCATGACCGCGACAAGATCGGTGACATCGAGATCGTCGGCCGCCAGTACGGCGTAGAGGCCGACGGGTGCGCTGGCGCTGGCGTTCCAGATTAGCGACTTCGGCGGGTCAACGAGTGCCGACGAACCGAGCGTGATGCTTGTGACGACCGTCGTCAGCATGGTTGCGACACGGGTCATGGGCTAACCTCTCGCCGTTTGAGCCATGCTTGGTGGCGCGTGCGGGTGTAGGCGCGCGGCGTCTCGTTGACGGACAGCCGGTTGTGGACGTGCTGCCAGTAATCCGGAGCAGCGTCCGCGGGATCGACGCCCAGCGCCTCCACCGCGTCGATCGCCTGCAACACGCGCTCGACCTTGGGCCAGGCGTCCACGCGCAGCAGGATCTCTCCACCTGGCCGTACGAAAGGCAGCGTCTGATAGCGTTCGCCGGCGGCGACCGTGCGGACGATATCGATGCGCGAGATGATGGTGCCGAAGTCGTTGGCCGCCCAACGGACGAAGGCGAAGATGCTGCCGGGGGCGAAGCTGACGACGCGGCGGTGACGATCGAGAATCTGTTGCCCGGCGTGACGGCCGAAACGTAACCGGTTCTCGATGCGCTGCTTATGCCAGGTCAGTTCGACAAAGGTGAGTGCTGCGGCGGCATCCTGCGCGCGCGACACGCCGATCATCGTGACGCCCCTCATGGCGTGCCTCCATCGGTGTCGTGAAAGGTCCTGAGAAGGAGGTCGCGCAGCATGTCAGCGACCGTCACGCCACGGCGGAACGCCGCGACCTTGATGCGGCTGCGCAGATCAGGCGCGACGTCAACGGTAAGCCGTGCCGCGAAGGGACCGCGCTTGCGCCGAGGGCGGGGCTGCGTTTCGCGCGACTTGACCCAGCGCTCGGCATCGCCTGGCCGGGAGGTGAACTTGCTCCTGCGCGTGTGCCCGATGCTGGCGCCACGATTGGTCGGAGGGGTTTTCATCGGACGATCCTTCCGACTTCGGCGGCAAAGTCTCTGACCTCGCGGACGGCGGAATACGCTGCGCCGATTTCGCGGACGAGGCGGCCGGTCTTGGCGGCATCGGCGAAGGCGACGCGCTGGCCGATGCGCTGGCGCAGCATCGGTGGATCGTGATCGGTCAACGCCTTGACGGTCTCGCGGGCGATCGCCGTATGCGCACAGCAGCGGTTCACGACGAAGCGCGCCAGGAGCCGCCGGCGACAATAGGTCCGCGCCTCGTCGATGAGCGTCAGCATGCCGGCGGAAGCCCAGCCGTCGAAGGCCGAGGGCTGCACCGGAAGCAGGACGAGATCTGCAGCGAGCAACGTTGACCGCATCACGGTGGCGACGCGCGGCCCGTCGATCACCACATGATCGACGCCGCGGGCGATGGCCGGCGCCTCACGGTGCAGCGTGTCGCGCGCGAGACCGATGACGCCGAACAAACGCCGCAGTCCCTCGCGCACTCGCTGCGCGGACCAGTCGAGGGCCGAGCCCTGCGGGTCGGCGTCGATCAACGTGACGCTGCAGCCCTTGCGCGCCCACTCGCCTGCGAGATGCAATGCGAGGGTGGTCTTGCCGACGCCGCCTCTGTGATTGAGGAGCGCGACGGTCATGGCGCCACCTCGAGGGTGGCGTCATGCCCATGGTTGCCGGATTGTGCCCGCTCCAGAAGCGAGAACGTCAAGACGACAGCAGCGAGACGTGACGTTAGTCGGTCACGGTCGCTCCCGGGCGAAGGCGCAACCGACGTATTGTCGTTGCTCGGTGCTCCGCAATCGGCGGGTTGCGTTAGCAAGAATCCGAAGGATTCAATGTTAGCAAAGTTAGGCGCGCGATTTTGGCAAGCCGTGCCGGAGCTTAGGTCCGGTTTCGGTTCCTGATAGTACGGGTCTGCGGTTCCCGATCGTACGGGTGTTCGGGTTCCTGATTGTACGGGTCGATTCACAGCCTGTGCACCGGTTGACGTCGCACCACGCGGACGCGCGGTGTCGACGTGGATTGAAGGGCGGTGGGTTGAAACGTCAGGCGCGGCTGGCCGACGGCGCCGGGAGCAAAGCCGAGCTGATAGCCGGGGAGCGGCTGGCGCCGGACGATGTCGCGCAGCTCAAATGCGAACCGCTTGTAGGGCGAGAGGCTGCCGGATTTCAGGTGAAGGTGCCGGAAGTCAAAACTCCAGCCATATTGCTGGCGGCCGCCATGCTTGCGCACCAGTCGGTAGAGCCAGCGTTCCAGTCCACCCGTCAGGTCGAAATAGGTTCGGTCAATGGTGAGCACGAGCGCGTCCACCATGACGCCGGCGTAGAACCAATCCGGCAGGATCAGCTCGATGCCTTGCGGCCGGCCAGTGCCATCGGCACGCTCCTTCCACTCGTTGATCCAGGAGAAGCGGTGTCGCCGGCGCTCATTCGGCTGGCGGATCGACGTCGCAACGGTGGTGGATTGCAGGCGATCGAGGCCCGCCTTCAGGCGGTCGTAGTTCGGCGCCGAATCGCCGCGACCGATGAAAATCAGAATCTCATAAGGGGTCGCCGCCATCAGGCGCGATGTACGCAAACCCCGGTCCCGCGCATCGACGATCTGGGAGGCAGCCCAGATCAGCACGTCGGCGTCCCAGATGGTCGCCATACCGTGCTCCGGCGTGGCCTCGACCCTGATCGTCACCTCGCCCATCTTGAAGTCGATCGGCCGGACACGCGGCGTTTTGGCAAGAGAGAAGAACGGCCAGGACATCAGGTCTTGCGCGTCGCGCAACGCCATGTCGCCGGGTCGTGCCCGGAACAATTCAAGCTGCTGGTCGTCGAGTGGGCGGCGCATCTGATCGGCCCGACTCAACGAGGACGCACCGGCGCCGAACGCGACGGCACCGTGCCGCTCGACGCGGTCGCGCGTCCCGGATCAGAGGTTGAGTTGCGGGCGCGCTCGGCGGCCCAGGCTTCGAGGTCGTCGATCGCATAGACGACGCGGCCACCGAGCTTGCGGAACACCGGGCCCGTGCCGGTGCAACGGTGCTTCTCCAGCGTTCGCCCGGATAGACCGAGAAAAGCGGCAGCGTCGTGTGTGCGGACGAAACGCGGCGTAATGCGGGGAGATGAAGAGTCCAAGGTGAGCCTCCGGGCCGTTCGGGGCCGCTGCCGGGCAGGACAACGGAACGGAGGCAAGCGTGACGGAAGATCGGCAGTTCGGGGGAGACCCGCCGTAGAAAGCTCTCTGCGGCGTCCCTCGACCTACCGTTCCTCGCGCTAGAGGCGGACAGCTCTGACGGCAGCGACAGAGGCGATGAGGTCGTTTGATGATGCCCTGCGTTGGCGGCCGCGGCCGATCCGGGATTAAGCCAACGGCACGCGCGTTAAGCGCAGAAACGCTCGGCATAGTCCCGGGAATTGCCTATCATCGTCATCGAAATGGTCTTGTGAACAAACCGAAAGGGGGGCGGCCATGATCACTCGTAAATCGGTCCATTCGCTGTCGACGGCCGAAAAGGCGACGTTTGTTCGAGCGTTGCTGGAATTGAAACGACGCGGCCGGTATGACGAGTATGTGCATTGGCATCATCATGTGATGGTCCCGTCCGTTCTTCCCTCTGAACCACGCGATGCCAATTACAGGAACGGGGCGCACCGTGGTCCGTCGTTCTTGCCATGGCACCGGGAGTTTCTAATGCAGGTGGAAGCCGACTTACGTTCGATCGAGCCGTCCGCCTTCGTGCCGTACTGGGACTGGACACGAGATGCGAAACTCCCTGATCCGACGAAGGCGCCAATCTGGGACGTAGACTTCTTGGGGGGCAACGGATTGGAGTTGGACGAATGGCGTGTGCAGGATGGGTCGTTCGCGCACAAGGCTGGCGGCTGGCCGGTGCCTGCATATCCCGACGACGATCTTCCCGGTCCCGGGCTCAAGCGCCAGTTCGCTCGGATGCTTCCGACCTTGCCAACAGAAGACGATCTCAAGCTTGCAATGAATGAGATTTTCTACGACACGCCGAACTACGACCAGACGCCTTTTACCGTCGGGTTTCGCAATCGGCTCGAAGGGCTGGATCACGGTGCGAGGAGACAGCCGGGTCAAGACGGTCGGGTCGCAATTGCATAATCGCGTGCATCTCTGGGTCGGCGGCAATATGGCGCCAATGACCTCGCCGAATGATCCGGTGTTCTTCCTCCATCACTGCTTCGTCGACAAGGCATGGGCCGACTGGCAGGAGGTG
>DASUPI010000417.1:0-6960 GCA_036281135.1 Rhodoplanes sp.
CGCAGCGGCAGATCGGCCATGCGCCGCTCCCAGACCTCCTGCACGACGCGGCGCTGCGCCTGCTGCATGCGCTGGATCACCTGCTCGCGCGGCGTGCCGCGCACCACCTTGTAGGTCTCGGGCAGCAGCGAACCCTCGCGCGGAACCTCTCGGATATTGCCGGAGAGCATGTCGGCCTCGAGCAGACGCTGAATGGTCTGCTCGGAGGTGAGCCCTTCGGGAAGCGTGAACGCGTGCTGGACGACCTTGCCCTCGAGGAGGGTCGCGATGACATCGCCAAGGGTCGCCTGCTTGGAAAAAACGTATTCGCCAGACTTGAGATCGTCGCGCGCCTTGCGCACCACGACCGCTCCGACGAAGGTCCAGGGCTGGTCGATCACGCCTTCTTTCACCAGCAGATCGGCGATGTCCCGTACGCCGGCCCCGCGCGGAATGTTGACGACCTTGTCCTCGCCGAGCGGCCCCGGCCGATCCAGGCGCTGTTTGCCGATCATGATCGTCGCGCCGACGACGATCGCGAACAGGACGACGAAGGTGATGATCGCATTGCCGATCACGACGATCGGATGGCGCGCGCGCAACGAACGCCGCGCCGGCGCCGGCACGTGCTCGGGTTCGAGAGCAGTGCGTGGGCTGCGCGGACTAATTCTGCCCTGCTCGGCCGGAGATGTTGTCTCGCCGCCGCGCGGTCCATCTTGATACGTCATCGAAACCGGCTCCCGGAGCGGCCGGCCCCGATTGCGAGCCCGCGCGCTTTGCCTGATTTGCCGGAACGTACACCAGAACTCGGCGAAGCGGAAATCGCGCGAACCCGTGGGCACGCACCCGGCGCACGGTCAATACCGTTGAAATTATGGCCTTTTTACCGACTGCGGCGATCGATTTCGTGCGCGTTGCCCCACACGGGCATGCCGCCCCTCGGGCGCTGCGCCTTACTGCATCGCCCGGCGGAACACGAGCGAGGCATTGGTCCCGCCGAAGCCGAAGGAATTCGTCAGCACGACATTGACTTCGCGCTTCTTCGCCTTGTGCGGGACGAGGTCGATCGCGGTTTCGACGGAGGGATTGTCGAGATTGATGGTGGGCGGCACGATATTGTCGCGAATGGCGAGGACCGAGAAGATCGCTTCGACCGCTCCCGCCGCGCCCAGCAAATGACCGATCGAGGACTTGGTCGAGGACATCGACACGCGGCCGGCGGCGTTCCCGACGATCCGTTGCACCGCGCCGAGCTCGATCTCGTCGCCGAGCGGCGTCGAGGTGCCGTGGGCATTGATATAGTCGATCTCGGCGGGCGAGATGGCCGCGCGCTTGATCGCCGCCGCCATGCAGCGTTGGGCGCCATCCCCATCCTCGGACGGCGCGGTTATGTGATGCGCATCGCCCGACAGTCCGTATCCGATGAGTTCGGCGTAAATCTTCGCCCCGCGGCGGCGGGCATGTTCAAGCTCTTCGAGCACCACGATGCCGGCGCCCTCGGCCATCACAAAACCATCGCGGTCGCGGTCATAGGGGCGCGACGCGCGCGGCGGATCGTCGTTGAACGAGGTCGAGAGCGCGCGACAGGCGGCAAAGCCCGCCATTGACAGCCGATTGATCGGCGATTCGGTGCCGCCGGCGACCATCACCTCGGCGTCCCCGAGCGCGATCAGGCGGCCGGCATCGCCGATCGCATGCGCGCCGGTCGAGCACGCGGTGACCACGGCGTGATTCGGACCCTTTAAGCCGAAGGCGATCGAGACATAGCCGCCGGCGAGATTGATGAGCCGGCCGGGGATGAAGAACGGCGACACCCGGCGCGGGCCGCGCTCCTTGAGCACGATCGCAGTCTCGGCAATGCCTTCGATGCCGCCGATGCCGGACCCGATCATCACTCCGCTGCGCACCTGCGAGTCGTAGTCGGCCGGCTTCCAGCCGGCGTCTTCCAGCGCCTGGCGGGCGGCGCACATGGCGAAGCAGATGAACTCGTCGACCTTGCGCTGTTCTTTCGGCTCCATCCACCGGTCGGGATTGTAAGTGCCGTTCGCGCCGTCGCCGCGCGGAATCATGCAAGCGATCTTGGAGGGAAGGTCGGACACGTCGAAACGATCGACCCTGCGTGCGCCGCTTTCGCCCGCGATCAGCCGCCGCCACGATTCCTCGACGCCGCAGCCGAGCGGTGTCACCATGCCTAAACCCGTGACGACGACACGCCTCATGTCACCTTCCCGCATTGAACCGCCGTACGCTTCTTCGTCCGAAGCCAGCCCGGTCGCGATCGAACCCGCGTTTGCGCCGCTGTTGGTTCGCGCCCGCGATCGTGCGCCGGCCCGATTCGACCGTGCCGAACCCTGCTCTTAAAGCATTTTGGCGACGTGTGCAGCGGCCGGGCGGAGAAAAAAAGCGCCGCCCGCGCGCCCGTCCGGACGCGGCCCATGGCGGTGAAAAATCCGCTTCGGTTGCACGCAGGCCGTCGGCGACGGCCGGGACGTCTACGCTTTCAGCCGGCGTGCCGCCGGCCGACAGGCGTGCAGACCGGAGACGCGTCGATGGTGTGATCAACGGCTCCGCAGCGGCTTCACGACAGGCCAAGGGCGAGGTCGTCAAGCGCCGGTTCAGCTCTTCGCATTCTTTTCGAGGAACTTGATCGCGTCGCCGACGGTCAGAATGGTCTCCGCGGCGTCGTCCGGAATCTCGCAGCCGAACTCCTCCTCGAACGCCATGACCAGTTCCACGGTGTCGAGGCTGTCGGCGCCGAGATCGTCGATGAAGCTCGCGTTCTCGGTCACCTTGTCGGGCTCTACGCCCAAATGCTCCACGACGATTTTCTTGACCCGTTCGCCAATGTCACTCATTTCCAAGACCTCGTGCGTTTAGCATTCGCCCCGACCGCGCCGGCGACTCATTAGCCGAGCAGCCAGCTCGTCGTGATGGACGGCAGGAACGCCAACCGGTCAAGGGTGATAGCAGCTGCCCCCAGCCCCCACCGCATCCTCATCGTCCAGCCCTGCGCGTTCGGTTACCATACTTCGATAGGCTTGACCAGAAGGGGAAAACGACCCTGTGGGGTGTTTCCGCCATGATCGAAAAGCTCGTTAAATCATGGCCAAACCGCCATTCACGTGCAGCGTTTGGCCGGTCATATAGGCCGCCTCCGCCGACGCCAGATAGACGACCGCGGCGGCGATGTCGGCCGCGACGCCAAGCCGTCCGGCCGGCACGCGCGCGAGCGCCGCCTCGCGTTGTTTCTCGGTGAGCGCGTCGGTCATCGCGGTCGTGACGAACCCCGGCGCGACGCAGTTCACCGTTATCCCGCGCGAGGCGACTTCCAGCGCGAGCGCCTTGCTCATGCCGATCATGCCCGCCTTCGCCGCGGCATAATTGCCTTGGCCGGCATTGCCGGTGACTCCGACGATCGAGGCGATGCCGATGATTCGGCCGAAGCGCCTTCGCATCATGCCGCGCACCGCCGCGCGCGCGAGCCGGAAGGCCGCGGTGAGATCGACCGCGATCACGTCGTCCCACTCCTCGTCTTTCAGCCGCATGAAGAGGTTGTCGCGCGTAAGCCCGGCATTATTGACGAGGATGTCGACATGCCCGAGCGCCGCCTCGGCCTGCGGCAGCAGAGCTTCAACCTGGGCGCGATCCGCGAGGTCACAGCGTACAGCGTGCGCGCGTTCGCCGAGCTCGCCCGCGAGCGCCTCGAGCCTGTCGCTCCTGGTGCCGGACAGCGCGACGCTTGCCCCCTGCGCGTGCAGGGCGCGTGCGATCGCCCCGCCGATGCCCCCGGTGGCTCCGGTGACCAGCGCGGTCCGGCCCGTGAGATCGAACATCACGCCGTCCCGGTTGCCCGCAGGGGCAGGGGAAGATCCTGCGCGCGCGCGGACACACAGGCCGCGATATCCGCCGGCGTGCCGACCGCGACGCCGGCCGCGCCCGCGGCGATGCGCTTCACGAGGCTGGTCAGCACCTTGCCGGCCCCGACCTCGTAGAACATGCGGACGCCGGCGCCGGCCATGAACTCGACCGACTCGCGCCAGCGCACGGTGCCGGTGACCTGGGCGACGAGCCCTTCGACGATCCCGGAAGGATCGCTGACCGGCTTCGCCAAGACATTGGCGACGAGGGGAACGACCGGCCGCCTGACGGTGATATGCGCGAGCGCGTCGGCCATGACCTCGGCGGCGGGCTGCATCAGGGCGCAATGGAAGGGAGCGGATACCGGCAGCATGGCCGCGCGCTTGGCGCCTTGGCCTTTCGCGATTTCGACCGCACGCTCGACCGCCGCTTTGTCGCCGGAGACGACGACCTGCCCAGCGCCATTGTCGTTCGCCGCCTGGCACACCTGGCCTTGGGCCGCTTCCGCGGCGACCGCAACCGCCTGCTCGAAGTCGAGGCCGATGAGCGCCGCCATCGCGCCGACCCCGACCGGCACCGCCTTCTGCATCGCCCGGCCGCGCGTGCGCACGAGCCGCGCCGTGTCGGCGATGGTCAGCGCGCCGGCCGCGGCGAGCGCGGAATATTCGCCGAGCGAATGACCCGCCACGAAGGCCGCCTCGTGCCCCAGATCGACGCCGGCTTCGCTTTCGAGCACGCGCATGGCCGCGAGCGATACCGTCATCAGCGCCGGCTGGGTGTTTTCAGTGAGCATCAGCGTTTCCGCCGGCCCGCCGAAGATGAGGCCAGAAAGCTTCTCCCCGAGCGTGTCGTCGACTTCCTCGAACACGGCTCGCGCGGCGGGAAAGTTGTCCGCGAGCGCCTTGCCCATGCCCACGGCTTGACTGCCCTGCCCCGGAAATATGTATGCAACCGCCATGCCTTACCCCTCCGGATTCCACAGCCGCGTAACAAGCCGGCGAGCGCGGCTAAGTCAAGGGCAGCGACAAAGGCGGCCACCGCGAGCACGGCCCCGCGACCGGAAAAAAACTCCCGGAAAGCCTGCCTCGACAATGGATTGCACCTGTATTTTGACATGCGCCGCCATGCGATGCGAAGCCTCTGCGCGCGCAAACTGACCGGCCGGCCTGGCTGGAGATAGGCCCTATGCAGTTCTCGCCTGATGAGCGGACGAGCCCGCCGTTCGCCTGGTTCTTCTTGTTCGCGAGCCTCGATGCGGCGACGGGCGTCGGCGTGCTGCTGCTCTATTTCGTCTCGGGCGTGGACTTGGTCAGCGGAGGGACTGATTCGCTGTTCGCCTGGCACGGCCGCGAGCTGGTTTTCGGCTATGCGCCGGGCGTGTGCACAGGTCTTCTCCTGACGGCTTTGCCGCGTTGGACCCAAAGGACGCCCGGCCCGATCAGCGAGACCGTGCTGCTCTTCCTGTGGCTCGGAGCGCGTTGCGCGATCCTGTTCCCTTCCGGCGTCGCGCCGATGTTGGCCGCGCCCCTGATCGGGCTCGCCGCGGTGGTGTCGTTTCACGTCATCGCAGCCCATGACCGGCGTGCTTTCAAGGTGATTGCGCTCCTCTGGCTGTCCGCCGCGGGCGGGCTATGCGCCACCCTCCCCGGCGCGACGACGGCGCAGCTTGGACTGCGACTGGGCCTCGCCGCCTCGATCGGCCTCGTGATGACCATCGGCGGGCGGGTCGTGCCGAGCGTGACGGCGAGCTTTCTCGACGGGCGTGGCGAAAACGCGCCCGTTCCGCGCGCGCCTCCGGTGGAGACGCTGGCTGCGCTCGGGGCAATAGTCGGGCTCGTCGTCTGGGTCGTACATCCGACCGGCCCGCTCATGACCTGCGCGGGCGTTCTCGCTGCCGGGACGCAGGTCTTGCGGCTCGCGCAATGGCGCGGATGGACGGTGATCGGGGCGCCCGCCGTGTTCATCTTCCACCTGGCCTATGCCTTCGTCCCCCTTGGCTTTGCTCTGTTCGCCGTCAACGCATCGCTGCCTCGCTTGATGCCCGAGAGCGCGGCGCTCCATGCCTGGACGGTGGGCGGCATGGGGCTCATGACGCTCGGCATCATGGCGAGCATGATTCGCCGGCGAACCGGCCGTTCCTTCCTGACCTCGCGGCTCGGCGCGTGTGTCTTCGCGCTTGCCGTCATCGCCGCGGCGGCCAGTTGTCCTTGAGGGCGAGGAGATAGTCGGCGCCCTTGGCGAGAATCTTGTCGGCGATCTTGGTCTGGCAGGACATCGCGTCGATGGTGACGAGCGCGCCGGTGAGCTGCAGTCGTTCGAGCAGCAGCGGGATCGCCACGATCTCGTTCGACTTCTCGTCCACCGCCTGTTGGCCGAGGACGAGCCGCTGGCGGCTTGCCCAGGCGCTCACCACGTGCAGCGGATGCGTCTCGCCCCGCCGGGCGCGGCGAGAGGTCTTGCCGTCGAGGGCGACGATGTCGGGTTCGTCCTCGCGCAGGTCCGCGACCCAGGCGATGAAGCAATCCGAGAACATCGCCGGATCGAGCGCATTCATCACGTCGTTGAGCGTGTCATGCGACGGGATGCCCTTCTTGAACGGCAGCATGGTGCGCAGAAAATCGAGCTTCTTGCGCCCCCAGAAGCGAATATCGACGAAGCTGTCCGCGCCGGCTAGCGTCGCGCACAGCACTAAAAGCATGATCTCCGCCAGCGGATACTCTTTCCAGGCCTGCCGCGGATCATCCAGCGCCGAGAATGGTCGATCAGGGAACGCTTGCCGATATCGTTCGTCATGGAAGGCCTCGCCGATTCGAGGCCTCCCAGGAATCACAGCAAGTTCCGCGCCGGAAGAGACCGCTCCCTCAAGCGATTGCCTTGCCCTTCGCCCTCGCGGCTTGCCTTCGGCGGCAAAATCCCTATAACCCAGCTTCCGCACGTTTCGGCCGGGAGCTGAACGGACGGCCGCGTTTCCCATCTCGGAGCCGCGGCAGGACCTTCGCGGTCCGGCGTCCGGTGTTTCCGCCTTCGCAGGACTTCGCGCCTTCCGAACGGCACGAGGGGCTTGGCGCCGAACGCGCAGCGAGAGATGAGGAAGGCAAGCCATGCCATTGTATGAACACGTGT
>DASUPI010000418.1:0-5388 GCA_036281135.1 Rhodoplanes sp.
GATCAAGGCGCAGATCGAGGAGACCACCTCCGACTATGACCGCGAGAAGCTGCAGGAGCGGCTGGCCAAGCTCGCGGGCGGCGTCGCGGTGATCCGCGTCGGCGGGGCGACCGAGGTCGAGGTGAAGGAGCGCAAGGACCGCGTCGACGACGCGATGCACGCGACCCGCGCGGCGGTGGAGGAAGGCATCCTTCCCGGCGGCGGGGTGGCGCTCCTGCGGTCGATCAAGGCGATCGAGAAGATCAAGACGCAGAACGATGACCAGAAGCACGGCGTCGACATCGTCAAGAAGGCGCTGTCCTGGCCGGCGCGCCAGATCGCCATCAATGCCGGCGAGGACGGCTCGGTCGTGGTCGGAAAAATACTGGAGAAGGACCAGTACAATTTCGGCTTCGACGCGCAGAACAGCGAGTACGGCAACATGGTGTCGAAGGGCATCATCGATCCGACCAAGGTCGTGCGCACGGCGCTGCAGGACGCGGCCTCGATCGCCGGCCTCCTGATCACCACCGAGGCGATGGTGGCCGAGCTGCCGAAGAAGCAGGCCCCGGGCCCGGCAATGCCTCCCGGCGGCGGCATGGACTTCTGAGTTTGCCGCTGCGCCAAAGACTGACTCTCGATACGGAAAGCCCGGGCGCAAGCCCGGGCTTTTCTCGTAGGACGTCCGACAGGACTGGGCCGGTTTGCTCCACCGCCGTTTCGGCTGAACCTGTGGCGGCGACACCGACGAAACGCGAAAAACCCGGGCGCTGGCCCGGGCTTTAAGTCTCGCATGCGCCGAGCCCACATCGCAGTCTCGGTCAAGCGGATATGACAGCGCGGCGCGCGTACCTCCGGCGTCGCCGCTCCGCCTGGGCACCATGTCGTCCAGCGCCCATGGGTTCATTTCATACGCGATATGGTTAACGGTTTCTTGACGGCCCCTCGGTGGCCGATGTGATAGGCCGTGGCCGACAGGCAACCGCATTTAACGAGTTCGCATCAGAAAGGCATGCCGCCGCTTCTGACCATCGGCTACGAGCATGCGACCGCGAGCGCGGTGTTGCACGAGCTCGCGCAGGCCGCGATTGCTTTTGTCGTCGATGTGCGCGCGGTCGCGGCCTCGCGGCGGCCCGGCTTCTCCAAGCGCCAGCTCGCGGCCGCGCTCGACGAGCGTGGAATCGGTTATCTGCATCTGCGCGGACTTGGCACGCCGAAGGAAGGGCGTCTCGCGGCCCGCGCCGGACAGATCGAGACGCTGTTCCGGATCTACGACGCCCATCTCGCCACCGCGCAGGCGCGCGAAGAACTCGATGAACTCACCGAGCTGGTGCGCTCCGGTCGCCGCGTCTGCCTCCTCTGCTATGAGCGCGATCCCGATCACTGCCACCGCCAGCGCATCGCCGCCCTGCTCCACGAACGCATCGGCGTTGCGATCGAGCCCCTGTTCGCCGCCCCTCCCCTCGCCGGCATGGCGAGCTAGAGCGCGTCGGGTCAGCCCGGAGCCATGGCTATGTCCAGCAACGAGCGAAACTCCGAGACATCCGCGGCGATCCGCGTCGGCATCGGCGGCTGGACCTTTGCGCCCTGGCGCGGCGCGTTCTATCCGAAGGGCCTGCCGCATGCCCAGGAGCTCGCCTATGCGAGCACGCATCTCACCTCGATCGAGATCAACGGCACGTTCTATCGCACGCAGACGCCCGCCACCTTCCGCAAATGGGCGCAGGAGACCCCCGACGGCTTTGTGTTTTCGGTGAAGGGCCCGCGCTACGTCACCCAGCGCCACACGCTCAAGGAGGCGGGAGACTCGGTGCGGCGGTTCTTCGATTCCGGCGTGGTCGAACTGCACGACCGGATGGGTCCGATCCTGTGGCAGTTCGCCCCGACCAAGAAGTTCGACGAAGCGGATTTCGGCGGCTTTCTCGAACTCCTTCCGCGCGAGTGGGCGGGACGCGCGCTGCGCCATGTCGTCGAAGTGCGTCACGCCAGTTTCCGCACGCCCGCACTCATCGCTTTGCTGCGCGCCTTCGACACGCCGGTCGTCTTCGCCGAGCATCCGACCTATCCCGCGATCGCCGACGCGACCGGCGGCTTCGTCTATGCGCGGCTGCAGATGGGCGAGGATTCCATCCCGACCGGCTATCCGCCCGCGGCGCTCGACGCCTGGGCGCAGCGTCTTCGCCGCTGGGCCGAGGGACGCGAACCGGACGATCTGCCGCGCGTCGAGCCCGATCGCCACGCCAGCTTGCAGCCGCGCGAGGTGTTCGTCTATTTCATCCACGAGGGAAAAGTTCGCGCGCCCGCCGCGGCGATGGCGCTGATCGAACGGCTGGGGCGCGTTTGAATCGAACGAAGCATCCGGCGCGCACGCAGCTTTGGGCCGCAGCATCCTTTCGTCGAAACGAAAAGCTGTGTCGCCGAAACACCTCATCGCCGGATATTCGCTCCAAACAGCTTTTCGAATTTCGAAACTCGGCTGGACCGCGCCCCGACGACCATGGTTCAATTTTCCTCGAAGCATGCCGAGAAACGGCAGAAAAGCAAAGCAGCGAGCTCCGGGGGGTCGCATGCCTGTCTCGCGCATCGGCGCGGCCGCGCTGGCCGCGGCGGCGTCATTGTGCGCTTTTCCGGGATGTGCGTCCGACGCGCAAGACGCAGCGGACGCCGCTGAGCGGATTCTCCTGTTCAGCGGGGTCGAGCTTTCGCGCACCGGGAATTTCCTGTTCGGCGGTTTCGTGTGGTCGCCCGACGGGATCGGCGCCGAAGGCTTTGCGATGAAACCCTCGTGGGGCACGGGACGTATCGCTACCTCTCCGGCGCGCAAGAGATCACCGGGCGCCAGATGCTCATCTCGGTCCTGCCGGGATGGCGATTCAAGCAGCAGCGGTTCGAGGCGAGCCTGTTCGCCGGGTTCGACCTGCAAACTCATCGTTTCGAACCCGACGATCCAGGCAACCGGCTGGCCGGCGATCACGTGGGCATACGCATGGCCGCCGATGTCTGGTGGGAGCCTTCGCCGGACACGATGGCCAACGCCTGGGCGAGTTGGTCGACCGTGGGAACGAGCTACGCTGCGCGCTGCGCATTCGGCTGGCGCCTGTCGGACCTGTTCTATGTCGGCCCGGAGGCGCATGCTCTCGGCGACGGCAGCTATCGCGAGCTGCGGATCGGTGTGCACGCGACCGCCTGGCGCACGGGCCCGCTCGAATGGTCCGCGGGACTGGGCTACGCGCGCAGCGAGACCAGCAGCAGTGCCTATGTCCGCCTCGGGCTGCTCACCCGCCAGTAAGCGAAGTAACAACAAGCGTCGCAAGCCCGCGCAATGACGCCGCGTGTATCTGCGGCCGGCCTGCGATCGGTTGCTGCGCGTTCTGGCGCGCAAGCCCCCATCGTTGAGAGGCGACGGTTTGGCTCAGCGGTGCGACCTTCCGGCTCTCGACAGCCTGCGCGATGCGCCTACCAAGTTACGCACACCCGATCCGGGCCCCTCTGACAGCATCTCTTGCTGTGACGGTACCCGCGACGGCGAAATCGCGCGACGCAACGTGCTGTTCGGGCTGTGGGCGGGCCGCCGCCTCGGACTGACCGGCGACGACCTCGAAACCTATGCCTGGTCGGTGCATTTCGCCGACCGCGACCGGGCGGGCCGACGATCTCGCGGCCGAACCAGTCATGATGAAGCACACGGCTCTTTGACCGAGAGGACCGGCAGATGACATGACAAAAGCTTGACAGCCGGGCGGATCGGCGCGATGATTTTGCCGTTCGAACGCAGCCATAAGTGCCGGGAAACCGGTGCGGAATTCGGAGGTGCAATGCCGCCGGGCGCGCAATGCCGCGATGATCGCTGCAGCCTGCGTTGGGGCCACAGCGTAGCGGCTCATTCCACAACGGACATGGTCGGAAGCGGCTTCATCGGGCCGCATCAGTGAGGCAAGGCCCACCTTAGCCGCTTCCGGCGTGTCGTTTCGATGATGATGCATGACGCTCCTTCGGGGGCGTTTTTTGTTGCCTGCGGCAAGCGACCTCCGGCCGCTCGGAGCACGCGCGCAGCGTGCGCCGCGCGCGCATTCTTGATCGGACGCACGTCCCGCCGCATCATGGGGCGCACGCCACGCGGCGATCCGTTCGCCGCGACCGAAGCGCAGGAGGCCGTGGCCATGAAAACGATCCTCGTGCCCACCGAACCCAACCCGATGATGCGTTCGACGCTCGAGACCGCGCTGCTGGTGGCGAAGGATTTCAACAGCTACATCGAAGGCTTCGCCGTCCGCGTCGCGGTGCCGACCGTGGTGGCGATGGATGTCGCCCCCTCCGCGTCGCTCGCTTTCTTCGAGGAGGAAAACGCCGAAGCCGCACGGCAGTCGCGCGAGCTGTTCGAAGGCTTCATGCAGGAGCATGGCGTGTCCCGCACGCGGCAGCCGCAGAATGCGCCGACCTATGGCTGGGTCGACGAGGCGCCCGAAGGCGACAGCTTCATCGGCCATCGCGGCCGCGTCTTCGATCTCATCGTGATCGGACGACCGAGCGACGATCCGCGCGGGCCGCATATGAGCACCTTCGAGGCGGGCCTGTTCGAGAGCGGACGTCCGATTCTGCTCGCGCCGCCCATGCCGCCGGCCCATGTCGGCCGCAACGTGCTGATCGCGTGGAACTGCAGCACCGAACAGGCGCGCACCACCGCCTTCGCCATGCCCTTTCTCGCGCGCGCCGAACAGATCACCATTCTGACCATCGAAGGCGTCACCGTGCCGGGCCCGTCGGCGGAGGAACTCGCCGCGAACCTGAAGCTGCACGGCATCGCGGCCGACACCATCGCGCTCAAGGGCGACAACCGCACCGCCGGCTCGGTGATCCTCGACCGCGCCCGCGCGCTCGGCTGCGACCTCGTCGTCAAGGGAGCCTATACGCAGAGCCGGCTGCGCCAATTGATCTTCGGCGGCACCACCCGCCATATCCTGACGCACGCCGAACTCCCGGTTCTCACCGCGCATTGATGCTCTCCGACCTTCCCTGGAGGGGAGGTCGGCGCGGCGTCCGCAAAGCGGAGGCCGCGATCTCGGATTGAGATTTGCCCTGCAGGGGCTAACCTCAAATTTTTTTCAGAATGGCATCGACAATGGTTACGTAAACCAGGTCGTGATCAAAGCATCGTGTCGAGCGCGCGATTTTGGACCGGATTTGACCAGCACGGCGGCGTGCTCAGGAACGTCCGCACCGAGAATCGCAATTACTCCGCCGCAAGGGGGATGCGCACTGGGACGTCATCCAATGCGTTGGCGGCGAGCGCTTCGGCATCGATTTCGGAGACGGCTGCCTTCCCTTCGACGGCGGGCGCCGTGTTGACGTTTTCGGCCGTCACCCCGCCCGGCTCCTCCTCCCTCACCCGGAACCAGAGCGCATAGAGCG
>DASUPI010000419.1:0-6827 GCA_036281135.1 Rhodoplanes sp.
CGCCCCGTGGCGCTGCAATTCGATATACAGCCGGCCGTCGAACAGCCCGCGCAGCGTCGACAGCCGCGCCCCGACCAGCGGCATCTGGCCGGCGAGGATCGCCCGGTCGAGCGGCCCGTCCGGCCCGCCGGTTAGCGCAATCAGGCCGTCGGTAGCGCCATCGAGCCAGTCGAGTCTGAGATGCGCCGCTTCGCCCGCCGGCGTTTCGAGAAAGGCGCGGGAGGTGAGGCGCAGCAGGTTGCGGTAGCCCTCCTCGCGGGCGGCGAGCAGCACGAGCCGCGGCAGCGCCCGGCCGGGACTGTGCAGGCCCTGGCGCGGTCCGTGATCGTGATCGGCGAAGTCGATCGCGAGCGCGCAACCGATGATCGGCTGGATGCCGACGCCCGCGAGCTTTTCGGAAAATTCGAGCGCCCCGAACATGTTGTCGGTGTCGGTGAGCGCGAGGGCGGGCTGCCGGTCGGCCTTCGCAAGCGCCGCGAGCCGGGCGATCGTCAGCGCCCCTTCGAGCAGCGAATAAGCGGAGTGCACATGCAGATGCACGAAGCACGGGTCGGGAGTCATCGGTGTTCCTCGCGCATCGCTGGTGCGGAGCTAAGTCCCGGTTATGATGCGCAGCATGAAGATCGCCCACATCACGATCAACACGGTTGCGCCCGTTATGAACACCGCGCCGCGGCGACGTAAGTCATTGTCGGTGACGTGAATGGCGGCGTGAACGAGCCGGAGCAGCACGAACACCCAGGCGAGCACCACGAAAACGAAGTCCGCGTGCCGGGTGATGATCGACAGGATCGTGAGCACATAGAACAGAACCGGCAGTTCGAACTGATTGGAGACGGCGTTCTGCAGCTGCAGCACGCGCGGCGGCCAGTTCGGCTCGCGCAACGCAATGTCGCGCGGTTTGACCGCGCCGCGCCCGATCAGCGAGACGCGCCGATAGGCGAGCCAGGTGAGAAGCCCGAAGGTCAGCGCGACCTGGACGAACAGCGGCGCGAGCACGGCCGGCAGCGACATGCGAGTCCCCCGAAAGATTCGGCGCGATGATCGCGATGATAGAGCGAAACCCGCGACCGCCGCCAGACCGCAAGCGCGAACCCGCCGCGGTCGCGTGTGGACGAACGGGTCGAGGCAATGCCGGACGGCGCTGTCTTCAGGCGCTCGTCTTGGTTCCGGCTTCCGACTCGGCGCTCGTTTCCTCGGGTTGGCTCAGCGACGATATGGCCGGGCCGTTGAGGACCTCGCCGTCGATCGCGTAAGTCCGGTACGGCGCCTGCTTGGAATGCAGCGCGACGCGGTTATTGATCGGTGAGTTGGTGGCGACGACGGCTGCACGCGCCCTTACCGAGGGGCCATGCTCGGTCTTCACGGTGACGCCGCCCTCGGTCTCCTCGACGGAGACGACCGGGCTGTCGCCGAAAACCTTGCCGTCCCACCGGCCGATCGCAGCGAGCAGACCATTGAGATATTTCAGCGGATGCACCCGCGCCTGGCGCGGAAAGCGAAGACACGGACCCGCCTGCGTCGCGCCGAACGACAGACTGTCCTGCCACTGCACGTCCATCCCGACATTCCGTGCGGCGTCGAGTTCGCGCTCGAGCAGCGCGCGGTCGCCGTCCGCCGCCAGGAACAGATAGCCGTCGACCCGCGCGAAGTCGCAATCGATCCGCTCGGCGCACAGGACCTGCTCGATCCGGCTGACGGCGCAGGCCTGGCTGTCGAACCACAGCCTCGCGCATTCGAGGCCGCGTTTGCGGATCAGCTCCTGATAGGAGTCGTCGGTGGTGGAAGCGAGATGGGCGGTGGTCCGGCAGGTCATCCCGCCGCCGATCAGCCCGCGGTCCAGCACCACGACGGATTGCCCGGCAGCGGCCAGTTCGTAGGCGACCGACAGCCCTGCGATCCCGCCGCCGATCACCACCACGTCGGCGGTTTCATCGGATGCGAGTCTGCCGGCATGCCCGAGGCTCACCGCTTCCAGCCAATAGGGTCGGCTGCGCTCCTGGACGGAATTCACGACGCTGCCCTTTCCGTTCGAGACTCGAAGGGCAACGTAAGCGCCGATGGCTCGGTTCCTGGGCGGGTTCGAAAAGCAGTGCGGCTCGTCGCTCGCATTGCAGCGCAGTGAAAACAGAACGGCCCGCCGCGGAGCGCCCGCTCGGCGCGTTCTGCTAAGCCCGCGTCGGATAGTTGGGGCTCTCGCGCGTGATGGTGACGTCGTGCACGTGGCTTTCGCGCACGCCCGCCCCGGAGATGCGGACGAATTCGGCCTTGTCGTGCAGTTCGGCGATCGTGCGGGCGCCGACATAGCCCATGGCGGCGCGCAGCCCCCCGGTGAGCTGATGCAGAACATTGGCGACCGGGCCCTTGTAGGGAACCTGGCCTTCGACGCCCTCCGGCACGAGCTTCAGCGAGTCCTTGATGTCCTGCTGGAAGTAGCGATCGGCCGAGCCGCGCGCCATGGCGCCGACCGATCCCATCCCGCGGTACGTCTTGTAGGAGCGGCCCTGATAGAGAAACACCTCGCCCGGCGTCTCGTTGGTGCCGGCAAGCAGCGAGCCCACCATGGCGCAGTCGGCTCCGGCGGCGAGCGCCTTGGCGAGGTCGCCGGAATACTTGATCCCCCCATCGGCGATGACCGGCGTGTCGGCCGCCCGCGCGACCTCGACCACGTCCATGATCGCGGTGAGCTGCGGCACGCCGACCCCGGCGACGACCCGCGTGGTGCAGATCGAGCCCGGCCCGATGCCGACCTTGACCGCGTCGGCGCCGGCGCCGATCAGCGCCTTCGCGCCTTCCCCGGTCGCGATGTTTCCGGCGACGACCTGCACGACATTGGACAGGCGCTTGATCCGATTGACGGCTTCGAGAACATGCTTGGAATGGCCGTGCGCCGTGTCCACCACCACGAGGTCGACGCCCGCGTCGATCAGCCGCTCGGTCCGTTCGAATCCGAGCGATCCGACCGTGGTCGCCGCCGCGACCCGGAGCCGGCCCTGGTCGTCCTTGCAGGCGCTCGGGTGGGCGACCGCCTTCTCGATGTCCTTCACCGTGATCAGGCCGACACAGCGGAACGCGTCGTCGACCACGAGCAGCTTTTCGATCCGGTACTGATGGAGAAGGCGCTTGGCCTCGTCCTGACTGGTCCCCTCCCGCACGGTGATGAGCCGATCCTTGGTCATCAGTTCGGCCACCTTCTGGCGCGGATCGGTCGCAAAGCGCACGTCGCGGTTGGTGAGAATGCCGACGAGCTTGCCGGCGACCCCGCCCGCATCCTCCACCACGGGGATTCCGGAAATGCGGTTCTCCGCCATCATCCTGAGCGCATCGGCAAGCGAGGCGTCCGGGCCGATCGTGAGCGGATTGACCACGATCCCCGCCTCGAACTTCTTCACCTGCCGCACCGCCATCGCCTGCTGGTCCGGCTCGAGATTGCGGTGGATCACGCCGATCCCGCCGGCCTGCGCCATGGCGATCGCCATGGCCGACTCCGTGACGGTGTCCATGGCCGAGGCGACGATCGGGATATTCAGCGTTATGCTGCGCGTGATGCGGGTGCGGATATCCGCCTCCGACGGCATCACGTCGGACAGCCGCGGCGTCAGCAGCACATCGTCGAAGGTTAGCGCTTCGCGCGGGGCGCCGTCCTGTAATGCGGCCATGCCAGGCTCCCGATCAGCCGCAGGGGATGGAGAAAAGAGCCAAAACCTCGCGCCGCAAGCGCCTGCGGCTACGACTCGGAGTCCCCGATGCGGAGTTGGCGAGGGTGGTTATCACGCTCGCGGGCGATTGCATAGCTCATCGCGCCGCACCGCAGGCGGATCCGGGCGTGGCGCATCAAGAGCTAGTTTCGCCATGCCGGCGGCGCTCCGTGCCGCTCGATCGCCTCGACGATCTCCCGGTGACGCCTCTGGTCGCGCTTCATGGCGACCGCGATGATCGCGTGCACCGACGGTAACAGCCACAGCGGCTGGAAGATGAGCCCCAGAAACACGCAGATCACCAGGAGAACGAAATTGAATAGCGCCGAAAAGGGCTGCCCGTTCAACAGGAGCCCGATGGGAGGCAACAGCGCCGCGAGAATGTAAATCATGGGTGAACTCCGGTCCGCGTCCGGCCGCGTGCGCCTTATGTAGGGGGTCCGGGCTTGCGCGCAATGCGCTCGCTTTGTTGTCCGCTCGCGAGATGCCGCCTACTGTTCGCGTCCTTATTTCCGGTCTTTGGCCCACCCGACACTCCGCCGATGCCCCTGTCCCGCGAACGCCTCGTGCCGCTGATCGTCGCGGTCGCCCTGTTCATGGAGAACATGGACTCCACGGTGATCGCCACGGCGTTGCCGGCGATCGCCGCCGATATCGGCACAAGCCCGCTCGCCTTGAAGCTCGCGATCACCTCGTATCTGCTTGCGCTCGCAGTTTTTATTCCGATCAGCGGCTGGATGGCGGACCGTTTCGGATCGCGCACCATCTTCCGCGCCGCGATCGTGGTGTTCGTGCTGGGCTCGGTCGGCTGCGCCTTTTCCGGGGCGCTGTGGCATTTCGTGCTGGCCCGCTTTTTCCAGGGCATGGGCGGGGCGATGATGACGCCCGTCGGCCGGCTGGTGCTCGTGCGCACCGTCAAGAAGAGCAAGCTCGTCGACGCCATGGCCTTGGTGACGATGCCAGCGCTGATCGGGCCGCTGCTCGGTCCCCCGCTTGGCGGCTTCATCACGACCTATGCGTCCTGGCATTGGATCTTCATCATCAATGTGCCGATCGGCGTCCTCGGCTTCTTCCTGGTGACCCGTTATGTGGAAAATGTCCGCGCCGAGGCGCCGGACCCGTTCGACTTCATCGGCATGGCGCTGGTAGGTTTAGCCGTCACCGGGCTCGCCTTCGGTTCGAGCGTGGCCGGCCTCGGCTTCCTGCCGCGCAGCCTGGTGGCGGCGCTCATCCTGGTCGGCGCGGCGGCGGCAGCCGCCTATGTCGCCTATGCGCGGCGCACGCCGACCGCCGTCATCGACCTGTCATTGTTTCGGCTCCCGAGTTTCCGCGCGGGCGTTGCCGGCGGGTTCGTTTTCCGCATCGGCGCAGGCGCGCTGCCGTTTCTGCTGCCGCTCCTGTTGCAGATCGGCCTCGGCATGTCGCCGTTCGAATCGGGCCTGATCACCCTGTCGACGGCCGTCGGCGCCATCACGATGAAGGCGGGCGCCGCCCGCATCCTGCGGCGGTTCGGATTCCAGCGCACCCTGACCGTCAACGCATTGCTCGCCGCCGCCTCGCTCGGCGCGTGCGCGGCGTTCGGTCCGGGGACGCCGATCTGGTTCATGGTCGCCGTGCTGCTGATCGGCGGGCTGTTCCGCTCGCTGCAATTCACCAGCGTGAACACCATCGCCTTCGCCGAAGTGGAGCCGCGCCGCATGAGCCGCGCCACATCGCTCGTGAGCGTGGCCCAACAGCTTTCGATCTCGACCGGCGTCGCCGTGGGGGCGCTTATCGTCGAAACCGTGCTGCGCTTCGAGCAGCACCCGATGCTGTCGGCGTCCGATTTCCCGCCCGCCTTCGTAATCATCGCCTGCATCTCGGCCGCCTCGGCCCTGCTGTTCGCGCGCCTGCCGGCCGACGCGGGCGCGGAACTCGCCGCGGGCAAGCCGTCGTCGTCGGGCGAACAAGCGAAGTCCGCCCCGCCTGCCGATCAACGCGATGGGTGACGAAAGCCCAACGCGAGAAGGTATAATTCTGCTGAATCAGAGCGGCTTGCCTGCGGCTTCACATGCTTCACGTTAGCAAAATCGCGCTTGAGGGTGGCGAGCAGCGCCGCTTCCGTGCCGCCGCGCAGCACCTTGCACAGAAAGCCGCCGCCCGGCTTGAGCACCTCGCACGCGAACATCACCGCCGCCTCGGCAAGCGCCATGATCTTCAAGTGATCCGTCTGCCGATGGCCGGTCGCGTTCGCCGCCATGTCCGAGAGCACGATATCGGCTTCCCCGCCGAGCCTCGCCTTGAGCCGGTCCGGCGCTGCCGGATCGAGGAAATCGAGCTTGAGAAAATCGACCCGCGGGATCGGCGGCATGTCGAGAAGGTCGATCGCGACGACGCGTCCGCTGCCCGCGCCGGCACCGACCCGCTTGGCGGCGACCTGGCTCCAGCCGCCCGGCGCCGCGCCGAGATCGACCACCTTCGCGCCCGGCTTCAGCAGGCGGTGCTTGTCGTCGATCTCGACGAGCTTGTAGGCCGCGCGGGAACGCATGCCTTCGCGCTTGGCGCGCGCTACATAGGGATCGTTGAGCTGGCGTTCGAGCCACCGTTTCTGAGCCGGCGTTCGCCCGCCGCCGCTCTTCACGCGAGTTTTGAGGGGGCGACTGCGGCCAAGTCTCATCGATCAGCGCGACCCCATCCATGGCCGCCGGGCCGTATGACGGATGTGCAGAATCTGCAGGTCATCGCCGCGAACTCGATAGAAAATCTTGTAAGGGTATTCACCCACAAATTTAACGCGGCTTGCGGATTCTCGGTTCGATACCCGATCGCGGGCTGCTCCGCGAGGAGCGTGATCGTCGCGTTGATTCTTGTCATGACGTTGCGAGCCCCGCTGGGCGATCGACTGACCAAGTATTCGTAGATTGCTTCGCGGTCCGAGAATGCCCGAGGCGTGAATCGCACTCTCATCGCCGATGGCGCTTATCCGCCTCCGCCAGACGCTCGTCGGGCACAAACACGTCGCCATCAGCTTGGACGAGGCCTTCGTTCGCCGCTGCCCTTTCGTCATCGGACATGACGAATAGACCCGTCAGCGCGCCTCGATTTCGCGCGCATAGACGGCAAACTCCTCCCGGTCCTCTTGCGGCCAGG
>DASUPI010000420.1:0-2034 GCA_036281135.1 Rhodoplanes sp.
AAGATGGCAAGGTAAAAGCCGCGAGGTGCGGCGCGGTCGGTCGACGGAAGAGCGCAGACACATCAGGTGCTTTGCACGAGGCCCGACTGCGCACGACAGCCTGCCAATTCGCACAGCCCCTTGGAAAACCGCAACTCCGCGCACCTCGCGTGCGCCCGCGTCATGACGCGCGACGACGATCTCCGCGTCCGCATCGGGCGCATCCGCGACAAGGGCAGTGCCCGTCGTAAGAGGGGCAAAAGTCGGGGCTGTCAGGCGGAGGCGCAGCGGCGCCTGACGAGTGTCGGCAAGGACGGGATGTCGATGCAGTTTGGCACTGCGAGCCGTGATCCGAGATAATCCCAGAAGGCGATGCCGAGCTTTGCGCAGGTCTTGCTGATGCCGAGGAAGGTATCCCGGCAGTCGCGACCTGTGTCGCTTCTTGTGCCGCCGCTGACCTTTCGCTTGGTGACCTGGCAGCGGACATCGTTCTCCGATCCGTTGGTGTGCAGTGGGATTTCGGGCCGATCGAGCACCATGAGCAACTCGCGCTTGTTGGCATGGAGCCGAGCGAGCAGACGGTCGAGGGTGACGAAGCCGGTCTTGCGCGTGAAGATGCGATCGAAGCGTACCCGCAGAGCGGCCTTGCGCCGCTTGGTCGGATGAAGGCGATAGGCCTTGAGATCGCGGTAGAACCGCCAGATCAGTGCACGGGTGCTGCTCTGGGCGGCACGCTGGTCGTCGGTAAAGGTGTCGAGCTTGTGGATCAGGCGCTCGGCATGGACCCAGCATAGGCCATGTTGGCCGACATTGAACTGGCCGGCGTCGTCACTGACGATCACGGTATTGGGCAGAAAGCCATGCGCCTTGACGCTGCCCCACAGCGCCCCTTCGGTGGCGACCATGGTCGGATCGGGAGTGACCTTGAGAGCGGAGATGCCGAGCCGATCGAGATGTGCACTCCAGGCCGACTGATCGGCGAAGAGCTGATCCGGATGTTCGGCCAAGCGGGCGATCACCGGTGCGGCAAGCGAGCGGTGGCGCATATAGGCCAGCGCCTCGGCATTGATGACGTAATCACCATGGCCGGCGCGCAGCAGCTCCAGGAAATTGAGACGGCTCTTCGAATCCGTGGTGCCGAACCAGGCGAAGTGTGCGTTGCCGATCTGCGTGCAGAAGCCGTTCGCGGCCTTGTGGCGAGCGCCGGTGTCGTCCACCGTGATCCAGGGAGCGCTCGAAAGCCCGGCGCGCAGCACATCGCGGCTTTCTGCAAGGAAGCCGTCCTGACCGGCGATCAGTAGGCGGACGAGCTGCCGCTTGGAGATGAGGATGCCGAGCGCTCGCAACAGCGCCAACAGCCGGGGCACCGTCACTTGGCCTTGATGGTATTGGGCGAGTACGAAGCGGCGCAGTTCCGGCCCAAAATGCCCGCTGATGCCGGCCGGCAGTGGCGCTGTCATCGTATTGCCGTCCGGCGTCTGCCAGCGCTCGCAGCGGAAATTCACGACGTGCGGGCGGATCACCAAGTCCTGCACCAGATAGTCCGCATAGCCTTTGAAGCGCGATCCCCGCGGCGGCGTTGCGACTTTGACGGTGCGTTCCTCGTGGATCGACAGCTTCGACGTCTTGCTGCCTTTCCGGCGCGGCTCGCCCCCAGCCGTCGGCGGCGGCTTCGGCTCGGTCCCCTTGTCCATGCCACTGGGTTTGATGTTCGGCCGGCCTGACCCGCCTTTGAGCCGGGCGATCTCGTCGCGTTGCGCAGCAACCGTCCGCCGCAACTCGGCCACCTCTTCCAAGAGCTTCAATACCAGGCTCTTCAGATCGGCGTGCGAAAGCCCATCAAGATCAGCAGGAGGCGACATTCCCAGAATGAATCTGACTCGCGCCGACCTGAGAATCGTAAAATCATACCGCCACGGGTTTTGCCCCTCTTACGGGTTAAGCCACTAAGTATTTGCAACTAAGACAATTTTTTGGATGGAGCACTTACACCGTCTGGCTTAGGCCAACCGGGTGACGTGCGCCGCAGGCCGCGCGGACACCGGTCAAATGGCT
>DASUPI010000421.1:0-9953 GCA_036281135.1 Rhodoplanes sp.
CGGGAAGCCGCGCTTTGTTGCCGGCCATGCCGGGCCGCTCGGCCGCGAAGGTGACCTCGATCTCCGGCTTGCGCGCGATCGCGCGCAGGCAGCCCGTCACCGCCCGCTTGAACGGCTCGTTCGGGCTCTCTTTGGCCGACGACTTGCCCTTGTAGTTCGAGGCCATGATGCGACTTTATTCGCCAAAGGGTAGAGCTTATCTTGGGACGTATTGGAGCAAGGGATGCCGAGATGGACGAGCCGGAAAATCACACCCTTCGTCTGCTGAAGGAGATAAGGGAACAGGTACGGACCATTGATCGAAAGATCGACCGGAACCAGGTCGAGCTCAAGGACAGCATCGAAGGCCTCCGCCGATTCACAGCCGGCGATAGCGTTCTCGGCCGGTATGCCGCGGGCGAAGTCGATGAGCGGCTCGATGCGCTCGAGCGACGCATCTCGGCGCTGGAAGAACGCCGCTGAGCTGCGGTCACAGGCGTAATGTGCACTCGCTGATCTCCCAAAGGCGCTACGAACGACAAAGTTTCAGCTCAACGCCACATTGACCGAAGACTCAGGGAGCTCCTGGCCGAAGCAGCGCTGGTAGAACTCGGCGACCAGCGGACGTTCGAGCTCGTCGCATTTATTGAGGAAGGTCACCCGGAAGGAGAAGCCGATTTCCTTGAAAATATCGGCGTTTTCCGCCCAGGTGATCACCGTGCGCGGGCTCATCACGGTCGCCAGGTCGCCGTTCATGAAGGCGTTGCGGGTCAGGTCGGCGAGCCGGACCATTTTGTTCACGATGTCGCGGCCCTGCTCGGTGCGGTAGTGCTTTGCCTTGGCGAGGACGATCTCCACCTCGTTGTCGTGCGGGAGATAGTTGAGGGTGGTGACGATCGACCAGCGGTCCATCTGTCCCTGGTTGATCTGCTGGGTGCCGTGGTAAAGGCCGCTCGTATCGCCCAGCCCGACCGTGTTGGCGGTAGCGAACAGGCGGAAGGCCGGATGCGGCTTGATCACCTTGTTCTGGTCGAGGAGCGTGAGCCGGCCCGAGACTTCGAGCACGCGCTGGATCACAAACATCACGTCCGGGCGGCCGGCGTCGTACTCGTCGAAACAGAGCGCGACATTGTGCTGCAGCGCCCAGGGCAGGATGCCGTCGCGGAACTCGGTGACCTGCTGGCCCTCGTGGATCACGATCGCGTCCTTGCCGATCAGATCGATCCGGCTGATGTGGCTGTCCAGATTGACCCGCACGCAGGGCCAGTTGAGGCGCGCCGCGATCTGCTCGATATGCGTCGACTTGCCGGTGCCGTGATAGCCGGTCACCATCACCCGCCGGTTCCTGGCGAAGCCGGCGAGAATGGCGAGCGTGGTCGGCCGGTCGAACCGGTAGTCGGAGTCGATATCCGGGACATGCTCGTCCGGCTCGGAATAGGCCGGCACTTCCATATCGCTGTCGATGCCGAACAGCTGTCGCACCGACACTTTCATATCGGGCAGGCCGGCCACGGGTTCAGTTGCGGGGCTCATTGCACCTCCTGGCGGCGGCGTCCGAAATCCCGGGATCCAATGCGCCTAGACTTCGCGCGTCGGCCAAAATAGCAGAGCGCCCGCGGCACAAAAGCATTCCACCGGAACAACGGACGGGGGTTAGCCTCCATATGGGGACGCACATCCTGCCGCGCATGGGCCGCCCGGGAATCCTTGTCGGCTGAAAGGCGGAACCCGCCCGGGCCCGCGCCGGAATACTCCGGTAGGCGTCTCCGCAGATCAGCACAGCCCCGTCGATTTCAGAAAATTGTACGCCTCGATGATCTCACGCAATTTGTCTTCCGAGCCGCGGTCGCCGCCATTCGCATCCGGATGATGCCGCTTGACCAACTCCTTGAATCGACTCTTGATCTCCGCCCGTTTCGCGCCTTCCTCGAGCCCCATCTTATGCAGCGCCTTGCGCTCGGCATTGTGGACGGTGCGGCGCTCGCCTTGCGACTGGGAGCCTTCCCGCCGCGCGCGGCCCTTGCCGAACTCCTGCTGGAACGCGAAAGGATCGGCGGTGTCGGAAAAGAAGCTGTTGAGCTTCAATCGCTTGAAACGCGATGCGACCGAGAGGCCGAGCTTCCAAGTCGGGCGGTGACCGGTCACGGCATCCTTCTGGAAGCGCTCCACCGCTTCGGCGCTCATCCCATCGAAGAAGTTGTAGGACTGGTTGTACTCGCGGACGTGGTCGAGGCAAAAACGCCAGTACTCCTGCTCGCGCGTCCGACCCTTGGGCGCGCGATGGGTCGCCGAGCCCTGGCAGCCCGGCCACTCGCATAGCGGCGACCCGCTCGCCCGGCGGTCCCGCTCGGGCTTGACGCGAATGCGATCGAAAAAGGGTGAGTCTAATTTCATCGGAGGCCATTATGTGGACTTCTTGCCATTCCCCGCAAGCTTGACAGGACCGTGATAACGTGATCCGCGGATCGCGAAAGCGGACGGGCGGTCCGATCAAGGCGGGGTTCGGCATGCGCATACGCGACACTATCGCGGAAAAGCTGACCAAGGCTTTCACGCCCGAGCATTTGAGGGTCATCGACGAATCGCACCGGCACGAGGGCCATGCCGGCTGGCGTCCGGGCGGCGAGACGCATTTTCGCGTCAGCATCATCGCGGCGGCGTTTTCCGGAAAGAGCCGGCTCGACCGTCACCGGATGATCAATCAGGCGCTGTCCAAAGAGCTTGCGGGCGGCGTCCACGCGCTTGCGATCGAGGCGGCGGCGCCCGGAGAGACGAACTGATCCGGGGAAACGCGCCCCAGCGGGTACCGCGTCGCCGGGAAGGCATTTTTCGGCAGGCCGCGCAGCGGCCACATAGCCCAAGACTCATCGCAGGTCGCCGTCGTTGCGCTTCTGACGCATATTGACGATGACCGCGTTGAGCTCCCCGCCATAGATGAAGATCGTCGCCGTCCAGTACAAGAACACGAGCGCTATCATCGCCGAGGCAAGGCCGGCATACATCGAGACATAAGTGCCTGCGAACTCGGCGAGATAGCGTCCGAACAGCACGCCGGTGATGAGCCACATCGCGAGCGTGACGACGATGCCCGGGGCGATCTCGACCATCGAGCGTTTGCCGGCCGGCAGCCATTTGTGCACGAGCACGAGCGCAGTGACGAGGACGACGGTCGCGACGCCGAAACGCAGAAAGGTCAGCGTCCCCTCGAATTGGCTGAGACCGGGGAAATAGCGCGTCGCCGCGCGCAGGATCAGCGGACCGAGCACGATGAGGAAGGACAGAGCGATCAGCGCGAGCGCGGCGACCAGCATATAGGCGATCGACTCCAGGCGCAGAAGCCACCAGGACCGCATCTCGACGACGCCATAGGCGCGGTTGAGCCCGATGCGCAGGCTCTCGATGCCGTTCGTCGAGAAATAGAGCGCGAGGGCCGCCCCGATCGTCAACAGGCCGGAATGCGACGTGGTCAGCACGTTCTCGATCTCGCTGACGATCGGTCCGGACACCTCCTCCGGCCACGCTTCGAGCAGCAGCAGCGCGACCTGGTCGGACAGGTTCTGGGTGCCGAGAAACCCGGTCAGCGCGGTGACGAAGATCAGAAACGGGAAGAGAGACATCAGCAAAGACAGGGCGATGTGACTCGCGATTGCCCACCCGTCGTCGCGGATGAAGGCGGCGAATGCGTCATAGACAATGCGGGGGCAGCTGAACAATAAGCGCAAGGGGCAAGGTCCAAACGGCGATCGTCATCCCTTGCCAATGCTTGCGGGCTTGGCAAGGTCCTTCGCAGTAAGCGGATCACGCGCAAATACGAGAGTCCAATCTTGCCTTGGGCTAGGTTTCGGAGCATTGAAATAGTCGTTTGCGGCAGCGCGAAACCGCTATTTTTCGGAGATTTCCATGGCAATTGCTGCGTTGCGTGCGGAGACGGTTCCCGATCTCGTCAGCGTCGCTCATGAAGCCGCCGGGGCGCTCGAAACGATCCTGGCCGATGCAATCTACAAGGTGCGAGCGCGCGTTTCTGCGGAGGGGGGGATCGCGGCCCGCCTGTTCGACCGCGAGCAGCGCGCCACGCATGGGCTTGCCTGGCTTGCGACCTATGTGGAGGCGGTGCGGCAGCTCGCCGTCTATGCCGCCCGCATGAGCGAGACGGGGCGGTTCGGCCAGATCGAGGAACTGGTCGTGCGCATCGGGCTCGGCGAATACCTTGCCCAGGTGGTCGGGGGCATCCCGATGAGCCAAGGCGAATTCGTGCGGCCGATCGATCTCGGCCTCGACACCGCCGACGTGGCGGCGCGGCTCGGTCCGGCGCTCGACGCTCTGGCGACGACCGGCAATACGCCCGCCAATCGCGCCCGGCTGACCGAGCTGATCAGCGCTCATCACACGGCGACCCCCGGCGACTGCGGCATGGACGAGACGCTCGAACAAATCCGCGACGAGATGCGCAAATTCGCCGACAGCGAGGTCATCCCGCACGCGCATGAATGGCATCTCACCAACAGCTACATACCGATGGCGACGATCACGCATGTCGCCGAGCTCGGGGTGTTCGGGCTGACGCTTCCGGAGGAGTATGGCGGCCTGGGACTCGGCAAGGAGTCGATGTGCGTCGTGTCGGAGGAACTGTCGCGCGGCTATATCGGCGTCGGCAGCCTCGGCACCCGTTCGGAGATTGCGGCGGAGCTCATTCTCGGCAGCGGCACCGACGAGCAGAAGCGCAAATGGCTGCCCAACATCGCCTCCGGCGAAGTTCTGCCGACGGCGGTGTTCACCGAGCCGAATACCGGCTCCGACCTCGCCTCGCTGAAAACACGGGCGGTGCGCGAGGGCGACGTCTACAAGGTCTACGGCAATAAGACCTGGATCACCCATCCGGTGCGCGCCGATCTCATGACCCTCCTGGTGCGGACCAATCCGAAGGATCCCGGCTACCAGGGCTTATCCATGCTGCTCGCGGAAAAGCCGCGCGGCACCGACGAAAATCCGTTCCCGGCGCCGGGCATGTCGGGCACCGAGATCGAGGTGCTCGGCTATCGCGGGATGAAGGAATACGAGATCGCCTTCGACGGGTTCGAGGTGAAGGCCGAGAACCTGCTCGGCGGCGTCGAGGGCCAGGGCTTCAAGCAGCTGATGCAGACCTTCGAGGCCGCCCGCATCCAGACCGCGGCGCGCGCGATCGGCGTCGCCGAGGCGGCGATGGAGGAGGGGCTGCGCTATGCCGAGACGCGCATCCAGTTCGGCCAGCCGATCGTCAAGTTCCCGCGCGTTTCCGACAAGATCGCCATGATGGCGGCGGAAATCATGATCGCACGGCAGATCACCTATCACGCCGCGCGCAAGAAGGACGAGGGCAAGCGCTGCGACCTCGAGGCGGGCATGGCGAAGCTGCTCGCCGCGCGGGTCGCCTGGGCGGCGGCTGACAATGCGCTGCAGATCCATGGCGGCAACGGGTTCGCGCTCGAATACAAGGTCTCGCGCCTGTTGTGCGATGCGCGCATTCTCTCGATCTTCGAGGGCGCGGCGGAAATCCAGGCGCAGGTCATCGCGCGCCGGCTGATGGATCGCCGCAACTGAGGCCGTCCGCCCGTCGGCGTTGCGGACGAAGCGCTTCGCCGGCGACCGCGCGGCCCGATCCTGGCGCGCGGAATACGCATTCCGCGGCGCGCCGAGCCGGTCGCCCGGCGGTGAAGGCAGTTATTTTTCCGGCACATTGGCGCCGGCAGCGAATTGTTGATTCAGATTAATGTGAACGGGGCGTTCCGGTCCAGTGGGACAGACCCTTGCGAGGTTGTCATGACGAAGATCAGCATCCCTCACGACGCGTTCGTGTTTGTCGGCGACGGCCGCAAGGCCCTGTTTCTGCGCAACGAAGGGGATGAGAAATACCTCAATCTCAAGACCGAGCGGGTCTTGCACGATTTGAATCCGGCCACGCGCGACCAGGGCTCGGATCAGCCCGGCCGCAGTTTTGCGAGCGTGGGCGCGCGCCGGAGCGCGGTGGAAGACACGGACTGGCACGAACTGGAGGAGCAGCGGTTCGCGCACGACATCGCCGACGCCCTGCACCGCATCGTCCGCGATCGCAAGGTCAAGGCGCTGGTGGTCATCGCGCCGCCGCGCACGCTGGCCGAATTGCGCCGCGCCTTCCACGCCGAGGTGAAGAGCCGCATCGTCGCGGAGATCGACAAGGACCTCACCAAGCAGCCGATCTACGAGATAGAGAAGCACCTCGCCGCGTGAAGCGCTTTGCCTGGAGATCTCCGGGCAGCCCCACAGCGATTTCCGGGCCGCTCGTCCCCACGAAATCGGGTACTCAGAATTCTTGGGGAGAGCCGGATTCCCGCTTTCGCGGGAATGACTGGATTGTGAACGATGTGATCGCAGCATGCCTCACCGGCGCAGCCACCACCTCTCCCCCATGGGGCGAGGTGGCAAGCCACTCCGCCAGTCGATGCTTAGCGGTCCCGCGCGTGCCTCAGCGCGGCGTCGAGATCGGCGTAAAGGTCGTCCGGATCTTCGAGGCCGACGGAGAGGCGCAGCAGGTCGGGCGGGCAGGGGGAATCCGGCCCTTCGACCGAGGCCCGATGCTCGATCAGGCTTTCGACCCCGCCGAGCGAGGTCGCCCGCTTCCACAGACGCACCCGCGCGGCCGCCGCGATCGCCGCCGTCTCGCCGCCCCGCACGCGGATCGACAGCATCGCGCCATAGCCCGTCATCTGCGCCGTGGCGACGGCGTGGCCAGGATGGCCCGGCAGTCCCGGATAGAGGACCTGCGCGATCGCCGGATGGGTGGTCAGCCGGTCAGCGATCAGGCCCGCGCTCGCGGACTGCGTCCTGACCCGGACATCGAGCGTGCGCAGGCCGCGCATGAGCAGCCACGCCTCGAACGGACCGAGGATCATGCCATGCCGCGTGCGCAACGCCGCAATCCGCGCCCACCACTCGTCCTCGACAGCGACTGCGAGCGCTCCGGCAACCACGTCGGAATGGCCGTTGAGATATTTGGACGCCGAATGCATCACGAGGTCGGCCCCGAGCGCGAGCGGCCGGGTGAAGACCGGCGTCGCGACCGTGGAATCCACCGCAAGCCGCGCCCCCGCCGCATGCGCGATCTCGGCGATCGCCGACATGTCGCTGATGCTCCATAGCGGATTTCCCGGCGTTTCGATCCAGACCAGCGCCGGGCGCTCGCGCGCGACCGCGGCCCGCACGGCATCGAGATCAGTCGTGTCGACCAGTTCGACGGAATGTCCGAACCGCGGCGCCTCGCGCATGAGCCAGTCGCGGAACGCCCAATACATCACCTGCGAGGCAAGGATGCGTCCCGGCCGCGGAAGCGCCATCACTGCCGCGGTGGCCGCCGCCATTCCCGCGCCGAACAGAAGCGCCGCCTTGCCGCCTTCGAGCGCGGCAATGACGCTTTCGGCATGCCGCACCGTCCTCGTTGTCCGGCCGGCCATAGACGAGGCCGGCGCGGTAGGCGTTGTCCGGGTCGCGCAGATAGGTGGTCGACACATGCACTGGCGGCACGATGGCCTTGGTTTGCGGCTCGATCCGGCCGAGCGCCTGCGCGGCGAGCGTGCGGGGCTTCCAGGGCGTCGAGTTCTCGTTCATGTCAGGCCTGTGATGGCGACCGCCATTGCCGGGGCGTGGGAACGCAAGTTGCCGATGCCCATATAGCGGTTTATCGCCGGCATTGTCCCCGCGGCCGGCAAATTGGCCGGCCTCGCCCGGCGGCGGGGCGAAGGAAGGGAAGATGGCACATGCGTTGAGCGTCTATGCGGTTCCGGTGGCGATCGGGGCGGTCGCCGTGGTGCTTCTGCTCGGGCTCGCGAACATGCTGCGGGGAGGCTCGCCGAACGTGTCGCAGCGGCTCATGCGCTGGCGCGTGGTGCTGCAATTCGTCGCCATACTCGTGATCATGCTGACAATCTGGGCCATGGGGCGCTAACCTCCGGCCCTGCTGCGGCGCGCCATCGAATTCGAACCCGGCGAGCGCGCGGACACTTGCCCAACCAACTTACGGGGTTGCCATGGTCGTGCTCAGCCGCATCTACACTCGCACCGGGGACGACGGGACGACCGCGCTCGGAACCGGCGAGCGGCGCAAGAAATACGACGCGCGGATCGAGGCCTACGGAACCGTGGACGAAACGAACTCCACGATCGGCCTCGCGCGGCTCCACACGCGGGACAATCCCGACGTCGACGCAATGCTCGAGCGCATCCAGAACGACCTTTTCGATCTCGGCGCCGATCTCTGCATGCCGGACAAGGGCAAGGGGCCGGGCGGCGCGCGGCTCACCGTCACCGATGCGCAGGTGAGCCGCCTCGAAGAGGAGATCGACCGGCTCAACGCGGACCTCAAACCGCTGCGCTCCTTCGTTCTGCCCGGCGGCTCGGGAGCCTCGGCGGCGCTGCACCTGTCCCGTACGGTCTGCCGGCGGGCCGAGCGGCTGATGGCGGAACTCGCCGATGCCGGCAACGAGGAGGTCTCGGCGCCGGCCCTGAAATACGTCAATCGCCTGTCGGATTTTCTCTTCGTCGCCGCCCGCTACCTCAATGACAAAGGCGCGGGCGACGTTCTGTGGCAGCCGGGCCAGAACCGCTGACCAGGCATGGCTGGCGCACATCGGTCGTCGCAGGTTTGATCGGCGTCAAGGCGCTCACGCCGCCAATCCGGTGCTTTGAAAGGTCCTCGTCCGTCTTTTCCACGCGAGCCGAGATCGTGCGCTCCACCGAATGCGAGCGCGCGTTGACAGGCAAAGACCCGAGCCATAGTTTGCGCGCCGCCGCGGGAGTAAAAGCATGAAAGTACTCGTCACCGTCAAGCGGGTGGTCGACTACAATGTCAAAATTCGAGTGAAGTCGGACGGCTCGGGGGTCGAACTCGCCAATGTGAAGATGTCGATGAACCCGTTCGACGAGATCGGGATCGAAGAGGCGATCAGGTTGAAGGAGGCGGGGAAGGCGACCGAGATCGTCGCGGTCTCGATCGGACCGGCGCAGGCGGCGGAAACGATCCGCACGGCGCTCGCCATGGGGGCCGACCGCGGCATTCTGGTGAAGGCGGACGGCGTCGTCGAGCCGCTCACGGTCGCCAAGATACTGAAGAAGGTCGTCGAAGCGGAAAATCCGGGGCTCGTGATCCTCGGGAAGCAGGCGATCGACGACGACTGCAACCAGACCGGCCAGATGCTCGCCGCCCTGCTGAACTGGCCGCAGGGCACGTTCGCCTCCAAGCTCACGATCGAGGGCGACGGGATTCTCGTCACCCGCGAAGTCGATGGCGGCCTGCAGACCGTCAAGCTCAAGGCGCCGGCGGTCATCACCACCGATCTGCGCCTCAACGAGCCGCGCTACGCCTCGCTGCCCAACATCATGAAGGCGAAGAAAAAGCCGATCGCAGAGAAGACGCCGGCCGATTACGGCGTCGACACGTCGGCGCGGATCGAGGTGCTCAAGACCGTTGAGCCTGCCGCGCGCAAGGCCGGCGTGAAGGTCGGCACCGTCGCGGAGCTGATCGGCAAACTCAAGAACGAAGCGGGAGTGCTCTGATGGCGACCCTCCTCGTTGCGGAACACATCAATACGGCGCTGAAGGACGCGACGAACAAGGCGCTCACCGCCGCCCGTGCGCTCGGCGGCGACGTGCATGTTCTCGTGGCCGGGAAGGGCTGCGGGCCGGCCGCTGAAGCGGCCGCCAAGCTCGATGGCGTCGGCAAGGTGCTGCTCGCCGACGACGCGCTCTACGAGCACATGGTGGCCGAGCCGGTCGCGGCCCTCATCGTGTCGCTCGCCGGCGGCTATGACGCGATCCTCGCGCCGGCGACCACCACGGGCAAGAACATCATGCCCCGGGTCGCCGCCCTGCTCGACGTGATGCAGGTGTCGGACATCATCAAGGTGGTCGCCCCGGATACGTTCGATCGCCTGATCTATGCCGGCAGCGCCGTGCAGACGGTGCGCTCG
>DASUPI010000422.1:0-2075 GCA_036281135.1 Rhodoplanes sp.
GCCGCGCGCGGATCGCCTTGCTGCGAGTGGACGAACGCCAGCGTGTAGTGGCCGAGCGCGAAATTCGGGCTCAGATCGATCGCCTGCTCCAGCTCGACGATGGATTGGTCCTGGCGGCCGCGCAACCAGAGCGCCCGGCCCATGGCCCAGTGCGCCGCCGGGTCGCGATCGTCGACCATGAGACTTTGTCCGGCCGTCGCGAAAGCCCGTTCGACCTCCTGGTCGCGCTTCGCCCAGCCCTGGAAGGCGTTCTGGAAATGCGTGAAGGACAAGCCGGCATAGGCGCGTGCGAAGGTCGGATCGAGCCGCACCGCCGTCTCGAAGAAATGCCGGGCGCGCTCATTGTCGGCGCGGTTGAACCGGTACATATGCCACAGGCCGCGGTGATGCGCCTCCCACGCGTCGAGCGAGCTCGGCGGCCGCAAGATCGCGCGATTGCGCTCGATCGTCTCGATCTCGCTGGCGATGGACGCGACGATTCTGTCGCCGATCTCGTCGAGCACGAGAAAGGCGTCGTCCAGCTTTTGGTCGAAAACTTCCGCCCAGACGATGCGGGCGGTGCGCGTCTCGGCGAGTTCGACCGTCACCACGAGGCGCTTGCCGCGCCGGTGCAGCGATCCGCTGACGATGTAGTCCACGTTCAGCATCCGGCCGGCTTCTTCCGGGCCGATGCGCCGCTCGTGCAGGGCGAACACCGTCCCCTGCGCGATGACGAAAAGGGCGCGCAGCTTGGCGAGCCGGGTGATCACGTCATGGGCGAGGCCATCGGCGGACCCGCCGCGGACGCCGGTGGCGGCATGGCGCTCGACGAACGGCATCACCGCGATCGAGGCGCGGCGGGGAGCAGCCGTGATGAGCTCGGCGGGGCCGCTGTCCGATGCCGGCGCCGTGGCGGGGACGATGGGCTGCGCCCGCGGCGAAGCGCCTGCATGCGCCCGCGCCGCCCGCCACACGTCGTGGATGCGCGCGCAATCGAGCCCTTCGGCTTCGAACAGCCGCGCCGTCGCGCTCAGGTGTTCCTCGCCCTCGCGCAGGCGACCGCGCCGAGCGAGCGCGTTCAAAAGGATTTCGTGAACCCGCCGGTCGAACGGAGAAAGCGCGAGCCACTTTTCCAGATGCTCGAACGCCTCGTCGTCGGAAACATTCGCGGCGAGGTGCTCGAGCACGGCCGCATGGCAAGCGCGGAATCGACGGCGCTGAGCCACCACCCAGCCATTGAAGGCCGGACTGCGGTCGATCTCGAGGCCTTCGAGGAAATCTCCATTGAACAACGCGGACAGCGTCCGCAGCCGGTCGGGCGTCAGCGTCCCGACGCCGCCCTGGGTCGCCCGGACGATCTCGATTGCGTCGACGAAGCAGTCGGAAAGATCAAGCCTGACGGCGTCGGCATGCGCGTCGACGCGTCGCCTGCCCGGCTCGTCAAGGATGCTCCTGAGCTTGCTGAGGCACCAGCGGAGCTCGCCGCGCGGATCGTTCGGGACGTCCCACAAGAGTTCGCAAAGCTGGCTGCGCGAAACGGCGTGCGGCGCAAGCGACAGATAGGCGATCAGCGCACGCACCTTGCGTGACGCCGGCTGCGCGAGAACGACGCCCTCCCGGCTGATCGTGAGGGCCCCGAGCATCTGCACATGCAGTGCGGGGTTGCGCCGGCCGCGGACCAACCGATCGGATTCCATGGGCGTTTCCACGCGGGCCGCCACGCTCGCTTCCACGTGCGGCCGTTACCGTTCAGCTCGCGGTCAAGGCGTGCGTGCGGCGCCGGACCGGACTCTCACCCTCGCGCGGACGGCGGGCCAGCCGCCGAACGGAGAACGATCATGCTTACATCCACAGCCATCGACAGTCAAAACCGGCCGGCCGAACAGCCTGATTTCACGGCGCTCAAGGCCCGCCAGCAGGCCGCCTGGTCGTCCGGCGACTACGCCGTCGTCGGCGCCACCCTGCAGATCGTCGGCGAGCAATTGTGCGAGGCGCTCGACATCCGCTCGGGACAGAAGGTGCTCGATGTCGCCGCCGGCAACGGCAACGCGTCGCTTGCCGCCGCCCGCCGCTGGTGCGAGGTGGTCGCGACCGAC
>DASUPI010000423.1:0-10095 GCA_036281135.1 Rhodoplanes sp.
TCGCGGGTTCCGCCAGCTAACAGGTAAAAAGACAGGACTGGCGTGACTGTGACGGAGGTCAGGAGCGAGGCAAGGATCGAGACGATGTAGGCAATCCCGAGCGGAGCAAAGAGGCGTCCCTCAATTCCCGGCAGCGCGAACAGCGGCACGAATACGAGCACGATAACGAGCGTCGCATAGACAATGCCGGAACGGACTTCCTGACTTGCAGTCGCAATCACCTCGAGCACGGGGCGCGGGTCGGCCAGAACCCGGTTGTCCTTGAGTCGCCGCAGAACGTTCTCGACGTCGACGACCGCGTCATCGACGAGTTCGCCGATGGCGATCGCGAGCCCGCCGAGCGTCATCGTGTTGATGGTAAGCCCAAAGGCGCTGAAGACCAGAACGGTGACCAAGATCGAGATCGGAATTGCGGCAAGCGATACGAGGGTTGCGCGGACATTCATCAGAAACACGAACAGGACCACGGCCACCACGAGGGCGGCTTCCATCAAGACCCGCTCGACGTTTTGGATCGATGTTTCGATGAAGGTCGCTTGGCGGAACTGAATGTTGGTCGCCGAAATCCCGGCAGGAAGCGCGCGCTGGATGTCGCGCAGGGCCATTTCAATTCGGCGCGTCAACGTCACCGTGTCGGCGGCGGGCTGTTTCTGGATGCTGATGATCACCGCAGGCTTGCCGTTGTAACCTGCATCGCCACGCCTGACGCGGGGCGCAAAGTCCACGTTCGCGACCTGCTTCAGGAAGATGGGTTGATCGTTCCGGACGATAACCACGGTGTTGCGCAAGTCTTCCAACCGTCTCGTCAGGCCTACGTTTCGGATCAGGTACTCGCGGCCGTGCTGATCGACGAAGCCGCCGCCGGTATTCGTGCCGAAGCGCGTCACCGCCTGCTCGATCTGATCGTGGGTGACGCTGAGAGCCTGCATCGTCGCCAGAGTCGGCGTGACGCGGTATTGGCGCACCTCGCCCCCGATGGGAATGACCTGCGCCACTCCTGGCACCGCGAGCAACTGCGGTCGTAGCACGAAGTCCGCGATCTCGCGCACGTCCATCGGCGAGACACTGCTGTCGCTGGTCACCGCGATCAGCATGATTTCGCCCATGATGGAGGTCACCGGACCGATCTGCGGATTGACCGCGCGCGGAAGCTGTTCGCGAATGAGGGCAAGGCGCTCGGATACGAGCTGGCGGGCGCGATAGATGTCGACGGCCCAGTCGAACTCGACGTAAACGACAGACAGCCCGATGCCGGATACCGAGCGCACGCGGATGACGCCCGGCATGCCGTTCATCGCCGTCTCGATCGGGAAGGTGACGAGCTGTTCCACTTCCTGCGGCGCGAGGCCCTCCGCCTCGGTGAGGATGTTGACTGTCGGCCGGTTGAGGTCAGGGAATACGTCGATCGGTATGCGCGGCAACGTAAACAGGCCATAGGCCACGAGAATGACCGCCCCCGCGAGGACGAACGGGCGATTGCGCAGGCTGGCGGTGACGATGAATCTGAACATTGGCGTCTACCGGATCTGGTTGATCAGGTCGGCTCCGCGAACCACGACGCGCTCGCCGTCGGTCACGCCGCCGGCGACAACCAGACGAGTGGCGTCGAATGGCTGAGTTCGCACCGGTCTGGCTTCGAAGCGCTCAGGCGCCGCATGCAGCCAGACCATGGCCTCGCCGTTCGCGCCACGCACCACCGCATCGCGTTTGACGATCAAACCGGCGACTGGCGCGCCGGTTTTCGCCATGACCGTGACGGGCTGGCCCAGGCTGAGGTTGGCGGGCGGCGTCGGAATCGCGAACTGCACGATGGAGGCATGCTGCTGCAGAGCGCGACTGAACCCCTGGTAAGATAGCGACATTGTTTGGCCGCTGGCCGTAACAGCCGTCGCCTCGGCCAGCGACTGTGGATCGAGATCGCCGTACGCCAGCGCTTCGACCCAAAATCCATTCGGGTCGACAATTTGGAACAGAATGTCCTGAGGCTGCACGACTTGGCCCGGCGCCGCCTTCGCCGAGACGATCACGCCGTCGGTGGGCGCGCGCAACAGCTCAAGTTCGTTGCGCGTGTTGCGAATGGTTTCGCGACGAAGGCGCAGTCCCTCCAGCTCGGTTTCAAGGTCGAGAACCTGGCTTTGCGGCACGGCGCCGCGTTCGGCCAGCGGACGCAGCCGGCGGATTCTGATTTCGGCCAGAGCGATCAATTGCTCGATTTCTCTGATCTTTTCCGCAATTGTCGTCCGATCCGCGAGGGGGATATACGGGTCGATCTGGACCAAAGCTTCCCCCTTGGGACGGCCTGTCCGATGCGCGGCAGCCCGCCGTCGAGCGGCGTCACGCGACCGCCGTGCGCGCTCTGCACGATGCTGGTCCGGTTCGGATCGCCGATCACGCGTCCGATCAGGCTGACTGCCGGCGTTGCGGTTTCCGATATGGCTCCGGCGGTACGGACATCGAGAAGCCGCTGAGAAGGCCTTGGCGATGAAGGCCGTGCCGTCGGGAAGCCGCCGGGGCGCATCGCTCATCGGACCGGGCGGCTGCGCGGCCGTATAGCCAGACCGCTGGGTCTCATCGCTCAGCGCAACCGCCACAAGGAGCCCGAACGGCACGACTGTCGCAGCTCCCGCCGCCATCGCCGGCACGAAGAGGCGCCTGCAACGAAGTTGGCTAAACAGAACGCCGAGCGCGAATACGAACAGGCTGAGCACAATCGGATTGCGGATCGGTGATGGGACTGCCGCGACCCACGCCAGCCGACGTGCTAGAGAGGCCGAAACTGGTGGAGCGCCAGAATCCGTTGGCGGCGTGAGCGTGCCGACCAGGAGGTCGTCGCCGCCACTTGCATTGATGCTGAAGACGACCTCGATCGCATCGGCGCCGTTCAAGCGAGGAAGCGGCAACGTGTAGACGCCGCTCTCGGAGGCTTCCGCATCGATGGGTTCGCCGTCTCCAACCGTAACCCTCAGCTTCGCTCCTGCAACCGGTTCGTTCGAGGAGAGCTGATCGAGGTAAATCGTCAGCCTGTCCTTTTTCCGGACGCCGACGATCTCGTACAGTTCCGATTGCGCGACGACGCGCGGGTAGGTCGATGCGGCGAGCGCCGTCGTTGCAGCGTCGTCGTGGTCATGCCCTTCATGCGCAAGCGCGGCAGGTCGGCCGATGCAAGCCGCTGCAAGGCATGAAATCGCAGCTAGACGGATGATGCTGAGCAGCCCCGGTGGGCGGAGGCGAAATGACATCGAGTGACCCCTTATAGGCGCGCACAATCGCCGGCGGCGCTGGGCCACCGGCGGCTAGGCTATGCTGGGGGTACTCGGAGGTCGGTCCTGTCCGTCGGGCTCAACCCCCGCCAAGCGCTCATGCGGCGGTTGTTCGACAGCGCCGATGTCTTCGGACCGGACGGGATGCGGCGCCGGCATGGGGACGATCGCAGACGTGCAACTCAGGCTCCAGATTTGGTCGTCGTCGTCCGCATCATCGTGCTGGGCGCCTGAAGGGATGTGCACGTGTCCTGCGGCGTTGTCGCCGTCTGTGTGGGACGCGGCCACGTACCATCGCGATAGGCCGGGCATGAGCGCGTTCGCGCTCGAGGGCGGGGTCGTCTACCACACCTATTCCACGTATGCGCGCGGACTGGACGGCCTCTGGGGCATGTACCAGTGGCTCGACCGCGCCCTCAAGGGGCGCAACGAGACGGGCGTCTGGTGGCGCCGCCACGACGAGTACGACAAGCGCTGAGCCAAGTCGTGGGTGTCGTTGGCGCAACCGGGGGACGGGAGATTTCACTGTCAACGCCGGAGCAAAATTACCTCAGCCTTGTGTTTGGGCCCGGGCGCCGCCTCCAGCAGGCGCAACACCTCCTCGGGCGAGCGCGCGGCAGCTTGCGGGGCTCGTAGACGAACACGAGATGCCGCGTCGTCTCCGGCCGGTCGAGCGTGACCTTGAAGAAGAACCGAAGTGCGGTCACGTCGGCATTGATGGTCGGCGGCCGCACGCCGGTCTCGGTCAGATGCAGCTGCAACGCCCGCAGGTCTTCCGGCGTCGCCGTGTCGGGCGACCGGCCGAGAAACGCCGCGAGCCGCTTGACCGCAGATATACTCGCGTTGCGTATCGGGGGTGAACCTGCGCACGCTCATGTCCTCGAGCATGCGTTGGCGCAGCGCGCTAATGGGCTTCGATCCTTGAGTCCGGAACGGAAGCCCGATACTAAACAGCATCGGCTCCAAGCGTCGCTGCGTCGCGGCTATAGGGCGAGTCATTCCAAATGGTACTCACCGAACCCCGAGCAGCGCGAGCATGATCGCTCCCGAAATAGCGGTTCCGAACACGCCGGCAAGATTGGGACCCATCGCCTGATAGATCAGATAATTGTTTGGGTTCTCCTGGTTGGCGACCATGTGCGAGACACGGGCGGCAATCGGCACCGACGCAATCCCAGCCGATCCAACCAATGGATTGATCTTCGTCGTCAGGAACACGTTCATGATCTTCGCCGTGATGACGCCGGAGGCGGTGCCGAACATAAAGGCGACAAGACCCAAGAAAACGATCTGAAGGGTTTTCACGTTCAAGAAGGCGTCGGCGGTCATCGTCGAACCGATCGCGAGCGTGAGCGTAATCGTGATCACGTTCATCAGGCCACCGCCCGCGGTCCGCGCGAGGCGGTCGACCACGCCGACCTCCTTGAGCAGATTGCCCAGCATCAGCATGGTCACGAGTGGCGCAACAGGCGGGAAGAACAGATTGACGATCACGGACATGATGATCGGAAAGACGATCTTTTCCAACCGACTGACCAGGCGCGGCTGTTTCATTGTGATGAGGCGCTCCTCCTTGGTGGTCAAGAGCCGCATGACCGGCGGTTGAATCAAGGGCATCAGCGCCATGTAGGAGTAAGCCGCAACGGAAATCTGCGGCAGAAGATGCGGCGCCAGCTTGACCGTGACAAAGATCGCCATCGGCCCATCCGCCCCGCCGATGATGCCGATCGCGCCGGATTCCTGAATGCTGAAGCCCCACAACTTGGCCCCGATCAAGGCGACGAAAATACCGAGATGCGCCCCGGCGCCGAGGATGACGAGCTTCGGATTGGCGATCATCGGCCCGAAATCCGTCATCGCTCCCACGCCGAGAAAAATCAGTGGCGGAACGATCAGGAGCGATACGCCCTGATAGGCGTAGTGGAACAGGCCGCCGTCCTTGATCAAATCCGATCCGGGAACATTCGCAACGATGCAGGCGAACCCGATCCCGATCAGGAGGAAGGGTTCGTAATGCTTGACTAGCGCGAAGTAGATCATCGTCGCGCCGACGGCGATCATCACGAAATTGCCCCACCAGATTTCCTGCAATCCGGTTTCATTGAGCAATGCGTTGCTGAAAAGAAGTAACTGGTCGAACACGGCCGTCCTGCCCCGCTTTGCGCTGCGTTAATCTTCGATCAGGTCATTGTCTTTGACCCTCACCAAGGAATTGAGATGGGGAAAGGCCGCGAGGACAAAGCCGATCCCCGTGATGACGACGAAGCTTAAGAAGAAGTCGATCAGGCTGAGCAGCACAGCGCCTGCCAACGTGTCGGGAACGAGCATGATGCGTTTCCAGTGAGGGTCAGCGGCGCGCTGACGGCCGCGGTTACGGTCGGATAGCGGAGCGAACGGGCCCATTGTGCGGCCCGTCTGCTGGTCGGCAACTCGCGTCCAAAATACATGGGACGTGAGCGTTTTTTCGCGATCAGCATGCACACAGCAGGAAGTGCCAATTGACCGATGCGCGGAGAGGTCGCGGGACTGGGAAAAACTCACGGCAACAGCTGGTCGGGGATGCCCGAGACAAGCTCGAATATCGAGATCAGGCTGTTGATCGCGAGCTTGTCGCAGGTGTGAAGCGTCAGCGCATAGTCCCCGAGCGGACGTTGAGCTTGCTGGTTGATGTCGGCGATGAACGGGCTCAGCGTCTCGACCGTGGCGCCGGCCATGATGTCAAGAACGCGCATCCAGAAGTCGACCTTGCCGGTACCATCGAGCGCGAGTTTGCACCCGAACATGCCGAGTGCGTAAACGAGGGCGAAGATCTCGTTGCAGCGCGCCTCGGCAAGATCCTGCGCGTTGGCCGGATCGACGGGTATGAAGGGTTGAAACCGCACGATGACAACTGCCTGCAGCGCGGCGATCCTGATTTTCTCGTTGGAATGGCCCGCCGGGATCCTCCAGTCCTTGTAGGCCTTGTTCAGAAGAAAATAGCCCTGGCTCAGCAATCTAATACGCGGCTCGCGCAGCACGACCCGGTCGGCGGGAAGCGTCCCGCTGTCGAGCAGTTCGTGCGCGACGTCACGCAAAAGATGGGCTCTCTCCGTAACGGCCTTCTCCGAGGCGTAGAACAAACTCAACCCTGCCCCCGTCCGTGCGAGGGAGAGGCAACGGCCGGAAGGGCGTGCACGAGGGCCTTGATGCCTGCAAACAACTCATCCCTGACGTTGTTGTACGTCTCGCGCAGCTCGCTCGCGGCAATCCGCGGATTGCTGCTGTTCTCCTTGCGCCGGTCGAGCGCATCCACGGCCGGCCCCATGATCGGGACATAGCTGATCGGCAGGTCGAGCTCGTTCGTGACCGGCATCTCGCATACTCCCGCGGGGTGAGCCGCGCTCTGGCTGACGGCAACTCGGATAAGGTGAACCTGTTCGGGAAGGAACGTCGCCCGCCTCGGCGGCCGCAGGTGCTGGTCGGCCGTCCGAGGCCGACGGCTCAGGAGGGACGTACGCTTTCGATCACCCTTATACGTCGACTAGTCGTGTCCGGCGTTCGATCTCCAACTGTTCCTCGCGCCCCTGTGCATTCCTAAGCGACCCGTCCATGACCAGGATGACAGCGATCCAGGAGACCACGAGATCCGCAAACAACAGCACCAGGAACACAAGCAGACCTACGCCCGACGAAACCTCTCGCTCCGCGAAGAGGCCAACGAATGAAGACGCCACCGCGCCGATTGCGACGAATACGACGTACACGACGAGTGCTTTCATCTAATCCCCACCGGAGGCCTTGATCTTCGGGGGCGCGCCAAATTTTCGGCACGATGTCGCTCGGAACCGGCAGTTGACCAAGGGCCGCCGAGTCAAGAGTACGACGTGGAGCAAATCGATTGTAGAGGACCCGGCTTACGGCGGCCTTACGGCAAACTTACGCCGGCCTTACAGGCGTCTGGTCCTTGCAGACCTCGTTCGCTGGACCCCGCCCAGCGGGCAAGTCGGCCGGAAGAGCGCAGATGGGTCGGTCCGCTGGCGCGACGCGGAAAGCGAGCGAAAACTGCGCGCCTCCCGTCGGGCCACTCGTAACGGCGATTGTCCCGTCGTGAATGACCATTATCCGTTGGACGATCGAGAGCCCGACGCCGGCGCCACCAGCGATGTTGCGATCGCGCCGCCAAAACCGGCGGAACAGCAGCTCGCGTTCAGAAGCTTTGATGCCCGGACCAGCGTCACGTATGTGAATCGCGCCCCCCGCGTCGATTTCGACCTCGACAGAGGTCCCGACCGGCGTGTGCTTAATGGCGTTCTCGATTACATTGCGAAGCGCCCGCGCAATCATTTCGCCGTTGCCGACGACCCGAACCGGATCTTCGGCGCCGGTCAAGGCGATGTTCTTTTTCTCGGCCAACGCAAGCGGCGCGATGAACGCGATCACATCGGCGGCGACCGATCGCAACTCGGCTCGCTCGTCGACGTCGAGCATCATGTTCTCGACCTCAGCCATCTCCAGTAGTTGAGATACAATGCGCGTCATCGCCTGGAGATCATGCAGCAGCGCTTCTGCGACACGAGCGTCACCAAGCGTCTCGATGCGGGTGCGCAGGATGGTGATCGGCGTACGCAACTCATGCGCGGCGTCAGCGGTGAATTCGCGCTGCACCCGGAAGCCCTCCTCGAGTCGGTCGAGCGCTCCGTTTACGGCAACCACCAGGGAGGCTATTTCGCTTGGAACGCCCTCCAGCGACAATCGAACGTTGGGGCGGGTCGGGCCGATCTCACTGGCGAGCCTCGACGCCGCCAAGACCGGCCGAAACGCCCGTCGCACGATCTCCATGTCAACGGCGAGCAGGACCAGGAGAATCGGCAAGACGATCCACGCGACGCGCGGTACAAAGTTTGAGACGACGTCGTCGAGCAGCACGTCGCGATGCGTCAGGTTCTCAGCTACCTCGATCCAGGCCTTGCGACTTCCCGCTTGCTTCGGAACACGTGTTCCTGAAAAGCCGGCTTCGCCATGCTGAGCCTGCAAGAACTCCGGCGTCGGGTATCGGGGCTCGTCGGGGAAAATGGAGCGGCGGTCATTCGTAGAAAACAACACCGCGCCGTTCTCGTCGACGACGGCATAGACGTAGCGTCCATAGGCCTCTGAATAGAGGTCCTGCAGTATGTCCGGCAGATCGAGGCGCCAAAGGCCGTCATCGCCAAGCGTCAAATGCTGCGCGATGCGGTCGGCTTGTTCGCGCATCACCCCAAGATGAAGCTTGTTTGTCTCGACGACCAACAACACGTGCAGCGAGACGGGAACCAGGATCGCCGCAGTGCCGACGACAACCAGTTGCAGGAAGAAGATGCGGGCGACGATCGAGGCGATACGCGGCACTACTTCGCCTCTCCGATCATGTATCCGACACCACGAATGGTGTGGATGGCAACCCGCGCGCCGTGCTCGGCCAACTGCTTGCGCAGGCGATGGACGTAGACCTCGACCGCATTCGACGACAGGTCACCGCCCGCTCCGAACAACTGATCCTCGACGAGCTTCTTAGAAACGACCTTCCCCTTGCGCCGCATCAGGATTTCAAGAACGGCGAGTTCGCGCGCGGACAGCACATGCGGCTCGTCGTTAATGAAAACCTGCCGGGCGGCGGCGTCGAGATGCAGATTGGCAAGCTTTAGAACAAGTCCCTGCAGCTCGCGCGGCCGCCGCAGCAGAGCTTCCAAACGGGCGACCAGCTCCTCGAACGCAAATGGCTTGACGAGAAAATCGTCCGCACCGCTGCGCAGGCCGGCGACGCGGTCCCGGACGCCGCCGCGAGCGGTCAGGACCAGAATGGCGGCGGGCTCCCGCTCGGTGCGCAGGTCGCGCACGATCGTGAGACCGTCGGCGTCGGGCAAACCGAGATCGAGTATGATCGCGGCATAGCTGGTCAACGCAAGCAAATGTCGAGCCTCGGCGGCGGTCCCCGCACAGTCGGCTAGAAATCCTGCCGCCTTTAGTCCGTTGACCACAAGCCGCGCCAGCTCGCTGTTGTCTTCGACTACCAGAATGCGCATGAGAGATCGAATGGCGTCCGGAGAAATGTGGATTGGCACCATCAAGAACATGGTAGCTTTGGGCGTCGCTTGCCATGTGCAGCCAGCTGCGGCGGGACGCGGGCGGTCGGGATACAAGGCTCGCCACCCGGGACCGCCGCAACAAGACACGCATGGGCAGCGTGGTGGCACGGGGAACGGGCGGATTGCAAGCCATACCTGTTCCCAAGGTCGGCCAGGGCGGCTTTCGAGCGGAATTACCGACGGCGAGCCCCGGGAACCTAAGGGGGCATCTTAGGCCCGCCGGAGAGAAGATAATACCTCTCTCGGTTGTCTATTTAGGTGAATGCACGGTCTGAAGCACTGCAGCGAGGTACAATCGTTGCCCGTGATGTTGCTTTCCCGGGCAGCCCGATCCGACATGCCGTTCGCGGGAGCATTGCCAGCGTCGGTTCCGAAAATCTTCGCAAGGGTCGTGAGCAAGATAGTTCCGTTGAATGGCTTTTCCAGCCGGATCACATCCTTGAATCGAAGCGGGAATTGTTCGCTAGCAGCCTGTCGGACTTGACGGGTTGTTTGGGCATGTATCATCGCGGGCGTTTGATTCTCCAGCTTCCCGGGGTGTCGCTCGATGAGCAATTTTCGTTCGATTGACCGTGAGACGGGATTTCTTTTTACCGCCTTCGATCGACGACTGGCTTCCGGAGAAGCATCTGGCACGGTTTGTGGTCGAGGTGATCGACGGTCTCGACCTGTCGGCGATGATCCGGAGCTACCGGGGCTCTGGTTCGGCCTCCTACCATCCGGCCCTGTTATTG
>DASUPI010000424.1:0-8730 GCA_036281135.1 Rhodoplanes sp.
CCGCCCGCATGCACGAGGACCGTCTCGCCCGGCGCGAGCTTGGCGTTGTCGAACAGCATGTGCTCGACCGTCGCAAAGCCGATCGGGGCGCAGGCCGCGTCGCGCAGCGACACGCCGGGCGGCACGGGAATGACGAGGCGCGCCGGCAGATTGAGCCGTTCGCGCGCGAAGCCGTCGACGTGGAAGCCCATCACGCCCGCAACATTTTCGCACAGATTGTCGCGACCCTCGCGGCACGCCTTGCAGATGCCGCAGGTGAGCGCGCCATACATGACGGCCGGATCGCCCGGCTTGAACGCGGTCACGTTCGCGCCGACCGCGGTGATCTCGCCTGCGGCTTCGGCGCCGACCACGAGCGGGTATTTGCGCTTGGCGAACGCCATGCCGCGCCAGCCCCAGAGATCGATATGGTTGAGCGCAACCGCTTTCACGCGGATCTGCACCTCATCCGGACCGGGCGGCGGCGGCGCGGCAAGCTCGGCGAGTTCAAGCTTGCGGTCGGCAACGAGGGTGAGCGCACGCATCAATCTTTTTCTCTGAGTTCGCGTTGGGCCGGCTGCGGCCGATCAATTTTGCCAGTCATTCCGGAAGCCGAGCGCAGCGAGGCTGTCCGGAATCCATAACCTCAGCCTATGAGTATGGATTCCGGGCTCGCCGCTGCGCGGCGCCCCGGAATGACCGCGAAAGGTCCGGGCGGTCAGCGGTGGATGCCTATCGCCGCGGAAAGGCCGCCGTCAACCGGCAGCACTGCGCCGGTGACGTAGGAGGCGCCGGGCGACAGCAGGAAGGCGACGATCGCCGCGACTTCGTCTGGGGCAGCGAAGCGGCGGGCCGGAATCTGGCTCTCCATCTGCGTGCGGTATTTCGCATAGGGCGCCATCATGGCGGTGTCGATGAAGCCGGGCGCGATGTAGTTGACCGTGACGCCGCTGCGCGCGGTCTCGATTGCGAGCGTGCGCAGATAGCCGAGCAGCGCCGCCTTGCAGGCCGCATAGATCGAATTGCCCTGGTTCGCCTGCAGCGCGGTGAGCGAGCCGATCGCGACGATGCGCCCGTCGCGCGCGCGCATCATCGGCCGCGCAAGAGCGCCCACCAGCCGAGTGAACGACCAGAAATTGACCTGCATCGCCGTCTCGGCCTTGCCCTGATCGATCATCATCGCGAGCGTGTCGTAGCTCTGGCCGGCATTGTGCACGAAAGCAGAATAGGGCGCGTCGGCTTCGAGCTCTTGCGCGAAAGCATCGAGCGCCGGTTTATCGGCGAGATCGAGCGGGTGCGCGGCGAAGGCCTGCTGCGGGCAGGCGTCGGCAAGCTCGCGCAGGATGTCTGCGGCTTCTGCTTCCGCCGAGCGATAGGTGAAGGTCACGTCATGCCCGGCCGCGGCAAGCGCGCGCACGATCGCCGAGCCTAGTCCGCGCCCCCCGCCGGTGACGAGCACGCGCCGCTTTTCGCCCGCGCCCGCCATCACGCGGGTTCGAGCCCGACGACCACGCTGACATTCTGGCCGCCGAACCCGAAGGAATTGGAAAGCGCGTGCCTGACCTTGGCGTCGCGCGCAACGTTCGGCACCACATCGAGCGTAATCATCGGGTCGGGCACATGGTAATTGATGGTCGGCGGGATGCGCTGATGCATCAATGTGAGCAGGCTGAAGATCGCCTCGACCGCGCCGGCGGCGGTGATCGTGTGGCCGACCATCGACTTGTTGGACGAGATCGGCACCTCCTTGGCGCGCGCGCCGAACACCGCGGTGACGCCGAGGCATTCCATCTTGTCGTTCTCCGGCGTGCCGGTGCCGTGCGCGTTGATGTAGTCGATGTCGTCGGCGTCGAGGCCCGCATCGGCGATCGCGTTGCGCATGCAGCCGATGATAGGCTTGCCGTCCGGGCTCGTGCGGGTGCGGTGGAACGAGTCGGCCAGTTCGCCGCAGCCCTCGATGATGCCGAGGATCGGCGCGCCGCGCGCCCGCGCCGCCTCGTAGCTTTCGAGCACGAGCGCGCCCGCGCCCTCCGCCATGACGAAGCCGTCGCGGTACTTCGCGAAGGGCTTGGCCGCCGCTTCCGGCGGATCATTGGCGGTCGACAGCGCCGACAGCAGCGAGAACCGGATGAGGTTTTCAGGGTTCACGGTCCCGTCGGCGGCGATGCACAGCGCCGCCTCGGTTTCGCCGCGGCGGATCGCTTCGACGCCGAGCTGGATCGCGCTCGCGCCCGAGGCGCAGGCGGTGGTGAGCGAGATCGGCATGCCTTGCGTGCCGAACTTGTCGGCGAGGTGCGTCCCCACCGAGCCGAACACGAAGCGGTCGTAATAGCGTTGGAATCGTCCCGTCGCGGCGGCCCGCAACAGGTCATCGTAATGCACCTCGTCGTTTGCGCCCGAGGCGGCGGCAAGGTCGGTCCGTTGCGGCCATTCGACTTCGATCGGCGGGACTGCCAGGAACAGCGGACCCGGGAAGCGGCCGCGGCCGCCGATATTCGCCTGCGCGACCGCTTCTTCGCCCGCGAGTTCGCCGAGCCGCTCGGTCAGCGCCGGCGCGCTGAACGGCTCGACCGGCACGAAATCGACCGTGCCGGCGATCCGCGTCTTCATGGCTTCGGTCGAGAAGCGCTTGACCGTGCGGATGCCGGATTGCCCGCCGACGAGCCTGGTCCAGTTCTCTTGCGTTCCGGCGCCGAGCGAGGTGACGATGCCCATGCCGGTGACCGCCACCACGGGGCGGCCGGCCTTGTCGCGCAAAGACGCCATGATGGTTCTCCTCTCCGGCCCGCGCTGGAGCTTTTCCCGCTCGGGTATTCCATATCCCGCTATTCCCGCGAAAGCGGGATCCGAATTTTGTTCGGCGATCCTGGGTCCCCGCTTGCGTGGGGCGAGCGGAAAACCTTCTAGCTGACCGCCTCAACGACGGCGAGGCCCTCGCCCCGGAAATGGCCGACCGCGGTGACGATGACGCGGTCGAGCGCCTCGTCGCAAGGCGCTTCGAAGCCCGATCCGTCGCAAGGCGCAAACAGCTTGCCGCGCGTGATCGCCAGCGCCGCGAGCGCGATGTTCATGGCGAATTGCGGCTCCATTCCGTGCCCGACATGGGTTCCGGTCGCCCGCACCGGCAGTCCGCGTTTCTTGAGGAAATCGCGCTCTTCGCTGGTGGCCGGCTCCGCCCCCGTCGCTCCGGACAGGACCGCCGTCACGCCGTCGGCCGGATGGGCATCCCACATGCGCGCGAGCGACGCATCGATGCCGCCGGGATCGCGATGCGACCAAGCGCTCTCGACCGTCGAGAGCCGCGCCAGCGGCTGCGCGCCGCGCCGCTCGGCATGGCCGCGTTCTTCGAGCACGAGAAAGGCGCCGAGCGAGGCAAGCGCGAACCCGCCCTCGGGCGCGCGCTCCCATACCGGGCGGAACGCGTGCTTGAGCGGGTAGCCGCCGAATTCGTAGAGCATCAGCAGGTCTTTGCGCTCGGCATTCATCGAGCCGCCGACCAGGGCGATGTCGCTCTGGCCGGCCGCGATCCGCGCGAAGGCGATGCGCACCGCCTCCACGCCGGCGGCCTCCTCGCCCATGAAGGTCCGCGACGAGCCGATCACGCCATGCACGATGGAAATGCTGCCGGCGAGCAGGTTGGACAGCTGCGCCAGGAACAGGGTCGGCCGCAGATCGCTCAGCAGGTGCTCGTTGAGGAAGCGGCCCTTGTTCTCGGCCTTGAGCAGCCCGGTCACGATCGTGTCGTCGACCGCGAAGTCGCGCTCGCCGCCGCCGGCGGCGACGATCATGTCCATCCGGCCGAGCAGCTCCGAATTGCCCTTCGCGCCGGCGGAGTCGAGCGCAAGCCCGGCGGCATAGGTGCCGTAGCGCTGCCAGGGCTCCATCTGGCGCTGGTCGCCCTTCTTCGGGATTTGCGTATCGAGCGTGATCGGGGCGAGCGGATGCACGATATAGGGGGCGAAGCTCGTCGCATCGAAGGCCGGATTGCATTCGTTCAGCCGGTGCCAATGCGCGTCCGCGCCCTCGCCCAGGCACGAGATGACGCCGATGCCGGTAATCCAAGTCTCACGCAGTACCTCAGCCATCGACGGCCGCCTCCATAGGGAACCCGATCGACCGCGCCATGGCTTCCATGCTGGCGCGGAAGCTTTCATTGGGGAACGGCACGACGCGGAACGTGATTTCCGCCCCGCAGACGGTCTTTCCCTCGGCCTCAATCGCCGCTTTGGTCACGGCGTAGCCGGAGCCTTCATGGACAAGGCCGGCCGAGATCGACAGCGACTGGCCGGGCGTGACGAAGGACCTCAGCTTCGCCTCCTTGATCGCGGCGAGAAACGGCATGCGCGTGAACCGGTTGAGGCCAATCAGGAGCCAGCCGGAGGACTGCGCCATTGCTTCGATCAGTAGCACGCCTGGCATCAAGGGGAGGCCGGGAAAGTGCCCCTCGAAAATGGTGTTTGCCGCGGGAACCTGGGCTTCGACCCGGATCGTCTGCGCGGCGCGGTCGAGGCCGGCGATGCGATCGATGAGCTGGAAATACTCAAGCCGCATGAACGCGCGATCAGGCTTGCTTGGCGGCGACGAGCGAATCGATCTGGGTGCAGAGATTGCCGAGCACGAAATACTTGTCGGTCGTCGCCTTGCCGTCATTGACCTCCTGCGTCCACTCCTCGAGCGGGATCTTGATCCCGAAGGCCTTGTCGATGGCGAAAGCGATGTCGAGCATATCGAGGCTGTCGATGCCGAGATCGTCGATGGCGTGGCTCTCCGGCTTGATCTGCTCGCGCGGGACGTCGCATGTCTCGGCGATGATATTGGCGACGGTATCGAACGTCGATGACATGATAACTCTCTGAAGCCCCTGAAACTCAGCCCGCACGCAGGACGCGTGCTTCCCCGCCGGCCGCTGCGGGCCGGTCACTGTATCGTTCGTTCCGGTCCGTATAGCCAAGAGCCACCCGAAGCGCAATGCGCGGCCTTGCCTTATATTCGTCCGCTCGGCGCGCAGCTTGCCGCGTCCGGGCCGGCCTGGGGCGTGCGGGACCGCGCTGTGGCAGGGCCGCTTCGTCGCCGCCCGATTCGAGCCACAGGTTAGGCTTGGGCAGGCGCTCGATCCCAAAAGAGGGGCTGCCGAACGGCGCGGCGTCCGGCGTGCGCAAGCCCTTGCTTCGAGGGGCAGAGGCCCTTGCTTGGAGTGGCATGGCGGCTGGAGCCCTGGCGTGTCGGACCGCAAGAGGCTGTTCCCGATGGAATTGGCCTTGCCGGTACGTGTAACGTATCGCATACTACAGTCGTGAACAGGAGCTTCGCTGACGCGGTGACCGAGCGCCTGTTTCGCGAGGACCCTATGTCCGGCGCGCTGGCGTCCGTTCAAGGCGGTGGCCCTGCGCAAGCTGGACCAACTGGATGCAGCAGTTCGGCTGACGGACCTGAACTCGCCGCCGGTAATCGGCTCGAAGCGTTGAAGGGCGATCGCAAGGGCCAATACAGCATTCGGGTCAACGATAATTGGCGCGTTTGCTTCCGCTGGACCCCGGACGGGCCGGTTGAGGTCGAGATCGTGGATTATCATTGAGGAAGAGCCATGACCCGTATGCGCACACATCCCGGCGAGGTGTTGAAAGAGGATTACCTCGTGCCGCTCGGCATGAGCGCGCGGGCGCTTGCAGCCGAGCTCGACGTGCCGGCCAACCGCGTCAGCGAGATCGTGCGCGGGCAGCGTGACGTCACCGCCGACACCGCGCTGCGGCTAGCCCGCTATTTCGAAACCGACCCGCGCTTCTGGCTCAACCTGCAAGCCGCGCACGACTTGTCGAAGGCGCAAGCCGCGCACGATTACTCCGCGATCAAGCCGAGAAGGGTGGTGATGCGGCAAACCCCGGCGGCAAACGAAACGAGGTGAGCGATCGTTGAAATATCGTCCTCATCTGGTCTAGTTTACCCACGGGAGGGACACGCATGCCGGCAAAAGTCATCGCCGTCGCAAACATGAAAGGCGGGGTCGGCAAGACGGCGACGGTCATCGCTATGGCGGAAGCTTTGGCGGCGCAAGGGTCTTCCGTGTTGGTGATTGATGCAGACGCCCAATCGAGTGCTTCCATCTGTATCGCCGGCGACACGAAGCTGAAGCACTTGATCGAGGATGGCCATACGATCGATGGATTTCTGGACGATTACCTGCTTGGCGGGAGAATGGTGACGTTCAGCGAATGCGTTTTCGATCGCGCAAGCGACGTTTCACATGGCGGTAAGCTACTGGATATCTCGCTTCTCGCGGCCAGCTCTCAACTGCGCTTGCTGGAGCGAGATATCGTATACAAACTTACACAACAGAAATTCGGATTGAATGCGATCGTCGGAAGAGTTTTCAAGCTCCTCCAGGAGGAACTAAGACGTCCGACGATCAGGCACGATTTCGTGATCATCGATTGCGCGCCAGGACTTTCCGCGTTCACGGAATCCGGCATCCGGCTCGCTGACCTCGTTATCGTGCCAACCATTCCGGATTTCTTGTCTACCTATGGGTTGAACTCTTTCTGCAAAACCCTTTGGTATGGCGAGAATATCCGCGGATTTGGTTTGCCACGCCCGAACAAATTGCCTTATGTGCTCATTACCCGTGACCGCCAGATCAATGAGCATAAAAGAACAATTAAAAAAATACGTAATGAGGATTCCGCCCCGGAGCCAGCTTTTAAGTCTTTCGGCCCCATCGTAAGGGAGGCGAGTCGTTGCGGAAGCGCTGCGCAAAGCCGGTATGAAGCCGACTTTCACCAATAAGTGGGGTAGTATGGTCCCCGTTCTCGGGCAGTTGGCGAACGAGGTCAGGAAGGTCTTCGATGGCCCTGGAAATTGATGGTTTCGCAGTGTTTCACAGCATCGGTTCGCACCGCTCCGCTTTCGCCGGCATTGCCACCGATCTGGCCAAGGCGGCGCAAACACTCGTCGTCAAGGCAATCAAGGATAAGAAGACGGGGGTCGTCGCATTGCGTGACATCCGATGGCACCGAAGCGTTCAACCTGATCACCGACGGAATGTCGGACGCACAGGTTAGATCGTTGGCCACTAAACTCGACAAGCACAATCCTGATTTAAGTATTTCAGACCCAGCCGAGCAGCGGCGTCACGTCCTGGCGCTTGTTGAAGGCGCCGCCGAACCGATGGAAAAGCCCAAAACGGCTCCCAAACGGCAGACCCCGAAGAAGCAGCCGGCGAAGAAAGCACCCGAACGCATACATTTCGCTTCGGCCGGCGCCACACGGAAGCGCTGAAGCTCCACTTCACGCCAGTTCGGGCAAAAACTGGCCCCACAGCTTCTAATACCCCGCTGTCGCAATTAGTGACTCGTCATACGCGGGCTTGACCCGCGTATCCATCTTTGAAAAGCACTGCATTTCAGAAAGTTGGATTGCCGGGTCAACCCCGACAATGACGGTTCGTATGGGTCGGAGCGGTGAAGCTTGGTATAAGTTATGACGAAATTGCAGACAAGCGCTGTTCGAGCGCTCACGCCTTCCCATATCCGCCCGCGGTCGGGCTCTGGATGATGATCGCCTCGCCGGGTTCGAGCACCGTCGCGTCGCAGCCCGCAAGGCGCTCCAGCGCGCCGTCCTTGCGGCGGACCCAGTTCTCGCCCGTCTGGCCCGGCTCGCCGCCGGCAAGCCCGAACGGCCGCACGCGCCGGTGGCCGGACAGGATCGTGCATTCCATGCGATCGAGGAACCGGATCGTGCGGCGGATGCCGTCGCCCGCATGCCACCGGCCGCGCCCGCCCGAGTCTTTGCGGATGTGGAAGTCCTCGATCAGCACCGGATAGCGGAATTCCAGCACTTCCGGATCGGTGAGCCGCGTATTGGTCATGTGGGTGTGCACGGCGTCGGCGCCGTCGAAGCCGGGCCCCGCCGGCGAGCCGGAGCAGATCGTCTCGTAATACTGGTGGCGGGCATTGCCGAAATTGAGATTGTTCATCGTGCCCTGCGCCGCGGCGAGCGCGCCGAGCGCGCCGAACAGGGCGTTCGTCACCGCCTGCGAGGTTTCCACGTTGCCTGCGACCACGGCGGCGGGATATTCGGGCGACAGCATCGATCGCGCGGGGATGACGATGCGGATCGGCCGCAGGCAGCCGCCGTTCATCGGGATGTCGTCGTCCACCATGACGCGGAAGACGTAGAGCACGGCCGCGCGGGCGACCGGCTCGGGCGCGTTGAAATTGTCCGGCTGCTGCGGCGACGTGCCGGTGAAGTCGACGGTCGCCTCGCGCTTCTCCTTGTCGACGGCGATCCGCACCTTGATCGCCGTTCCCTGGTCCATCGCGTAGGTGAACTCCGAATCGTGCAGCCGGTCGATCACCCGGCGCACGCTCTCGGCCGCATTGTCCTGCACATGGCGCATATAGGCCTCGACCACCGGCAGGGTGAACTGCTCGACCATCCGGCGCATTTCCTGCGCGCCCTTCTCGTTGGCGGCGATTTGCGCTTTGAGGTCGTTGACGTTCTGCAGCGGGTTGCGCGCGGGATATTGCGCCTTGGTGAGGAGATCGTAGAGCGCCTGCTCGCGAAAATGGCCGCGCTCGATCAGCTTGAAATTGTCGATATAAACGCCTTCCTCCGCGATCGTCCGCGCATGCGGCGACATCGAGCCGGGCGAAATGCCGCCCACATCGGCGTGATGCCCGCGCGAGGCGACCCAGAACAGGATGCGCGGCTCGCCCGGGCTACTTGAAGCGATCGCTTTGGACGCGGCGCTCGGCG
>DASUPI010000425.1:0-11664 GCA_036281135.1 Rhodoplanes sp.
CCCAACGCCCGGGCTCGGACACCAGTGTTCCGAAGCTCGGCCTCACGCTCGCGCCGGCAAACGGCGTCGCCGGCGCCGGCGAAGAGGGCGTGGTCGTCACGAGCATCGACCCGTCGGGCTCGGCGGCCGACCGCTTCAAGACCGGCGACGTGATCCTCGACGTGGCCGGCGCCGCCGTTTCCTCCCCCGGCGATGTGCGCAAGGCGCTGTCCAGCGCCCAGGCGGACGGCAAGCGAACCGTCCTCATGCGGGTGAAATCCGGCCAAGGCATGCGGTTCGTCGCCGTTCCGCTCGGCTGAGCGAATCGAGGCTGCCGCCGGCAACCGTCGCCCCCGCCCGGCAGCTTCGCGAGGGACGGGCTAGCGCCCGTCCCTCATCTCCTCGGACCAGCGATCGGCGCGGCGCCTCGCTGGGGCTACCGAAAGAAGGGCAGCGGTTCCCCCCCCGCTGCCCTTCTTCTTGCGGGGATCGAGGGCGCAGGATTCCGATGGCACGGGGGCGGAGCGATTTCGCGCCGCGCTTAATCAACGCAGCGCCGCGACTTGCGGTTATGGAGAACGAGGGGCAGGGTGTCCGCCAAATCCAACGCGAAGGTTGCGCGCACGATGCGTCTTTTGATCATCGAGGACGACCGCGACGCCGCCGACTACCTCGTAAAGGCCTTTCGCGAGGCCGGGCATGTCGCCGACCATGCGGCCGACGGCGAAGAGGGGCTCGCGCTCGCGTCCCACGAGCGCTATGACGTGCTGGTGGTGGATCGGCTGCTGCCGAAGCTCGACGGTCTCTCGGTGATCGGCGCCCTACGCGCCAAAGGCGTGTCTACGCCGGCGCTGATCCTGTCGGCGCTCGGCGCGGTCGACGACCGCATCAAGGGCTTGCGCGCGGGCGGCGACGATTACCTGCCCAAGCCCTATTCGTTCGCCGAGCTGATCGCCCGGGTCGAGGTGCTGGCGCGCCGCCATGGCGGGCGGGAGGAGACCGTGTACCGGGTCGGCGATCTCGAGCTCGACCGCCTGTCGCATCGGGTGCTCCGCGGCAAGGATGAGATTGTGCTGCAGCCGCGCGAGTTCCGCCTGCTCGAATATCTGATGAAGCACGCCGGACAGGTGGTCACGCGCACCATGTTGTTGGAGAATGTGTGGGATTATCATTTCGATCCGCAGACCAACGTCATCGATGTGCATATCTCCCGGCTTCGCTCGAAAATCGACAAGGGTTTTGCGCACCCCCTCCTGCATACGGTGCGCGGGGCGGGGTATGTAATTCGTGACGGCGCTCGGTAAGCTCCTCCGCACCACGGCGTTTCGCCTCACCCTGGTCTATCTGCTCGTTTTCGCGCTGTTTGCGGCGTTTCTGCTCGGGTTCCTGGCGCTCAATACCCGCCGGATGATCAACGATCAGATCATGCGGACGGTGGACAGCGAGATCATCGACCTGACCAACATGTTCGAGCGCGCGGGCTTGCGCGGGCTCATCGTCGCGGTCGACACAAGGTCCGGCAATCCCGGTTCGAGCCTCTACCTCGTGACGACGGCGAGCGGGGACGGGCTCGCGGGAAATGTCGGTTCGCTCGAACCGAGGGTCATCGAGAATACCGGGTGGAGCGAGACGGCCTACCGCCGGCTCGAGCAGCCCGACTCCGAAGAGCACACGGCGCTGGTGCGCGTCGTCAGGCTGCCGGCGGGATTCCGCCTGCTGGTCGGACGCGACCTCGCGGAGCGCGAGCGCCTGTTCAGCATCGTCGCCGTCGCCGGGCGCTGGTCGGTGGCGATCGTCGTCGTGCTCGGGCTGGTCGGCGGGTTCTTCGTGAGCCGCCGCGTGCTCCAGCGGATCGAGGCGATGAGCGACAAGGCGCAGACGATCATGGCGGGCGACCTCACCGGCCGGCTGCCGATCGCCGGAACCGGCGACGAGCTCGATCGCCTCGCGGCCAATCTCAACGCCATGCTCGAGCGGATCGAGGCGCTCATGCGCGGGCTCAAGGAGGTCTCCGACAATGTCGCCCATGACCTCAGGACGCCGCTGACGCGGCTGCGCAACCGTTGCGAGGCCGCCTTGCGCGCGGCCAAGAGCGACAGCGACTACCGCGACGCGATCGAAGCGACGATCGAGGAGTCCGATCAGCTGATCCGGGTCTTCGATGCGCTCCTGATGATCGCGCGCGCCGAATCGGGCGAGCCGCGCGCGGGCATGACCGCGTTCGACGCCGCCGAGATCGCGCGCGATGTCAGCGAGCTGTATGAACCGGTCGCCGACGAGAAGGGCCTCGCGCTCCACGTCGAAGCGGCAAGTCCCGCACCGGTCAGGGGCAACCGCGAACTGATCGGCCAAGCGCTCGCCAATCTGCTCGACAATGCGATCAAATATGCCGGCGCTGCAACGGATCGCGCCGCCGGCGCCGCCCCGGAGATCGTCGTCACGGCGGAGACAAGAGGCGACCAGATCATGCTCGGCGTCGGCGACCGCGGGCCGGGCATTCCGCCGGCTGATCGCACGCGGGCGGTCGAGCGTTTCGTGCGCCTCGAGCAGAGCCGCACGGAGCCCGGCTCCGGCTTGGGATTGAGCCTTGCGTCGGCGGTCGCGCGGCTGCATGGAGGGGAACTGCGGCTGGAGGATAATGCGCCGGGCCTGAGGGCCCTCCTGATCCTGCCGCGGGCGGATGTTGCGCGCGGGACGAGCTGACGTGGCGGAAAGCAGTGAACCCGACCTCCTGGAAGTCGCCGAACACGCTTTGGCGCGGCGGATCGTGCGCGTGCCGCTGCTTGCCGATCCCGCCGCTGCGCGCGCCGCCGTGGCTAATTGGTTGCAGTCGGCCGGCGCGAGCGCGGCCGGGCGAACGGTCGCGCGGCTGATCGTCGATCACGCGTCGGTCGGGCCCCTGCTCGAAGCGATCGCCGACGGCTCGCCCTTTCTGTGGGATCTCGTGCAGCGGGACGTTCCGCGCTTCATCGCCCTGCTTGCCTCCGATCCCGCCAAGCGCCTGCGCATGCGGCTCGTCGAGACCGAGCGCCGGGTCGCCGCGAGCCACGATGACGCCGAGGTCATGCGGCATCTGCGCCGCCTGAAGGCGGAGGGCGCGCTCCTCATCGCGCTCGCCGATCTTGCCGGCGTGTGGGAGATCATGAGGGTGAGCGAAGCGCTGACCGAACTCGCCGATACGACCGTGCGGGCGGCGGTGCGCTATCTCCTCGGCGTCGCCGCGCGTCAGGGCAGGTTCGTTCCCCGCGACGCCGAGAGTATCGACGCGGACTCGGGCTATGTCGTCTTCGCCATGGGCAAGATGGGCGCGCACGAGCTCAATTATTCGAGCGACATCGACCTCATCGTCTTTTTCGATCCGGCCGCTCCGCTTGCGCCGGAGGTCGAGCCGGGGCCGGTCTTCGTGCGTCTGACCCGCGGCCTGATCAAGTTGCTGCAGGAACGGACGGAGGACGGCTATGTCTTTCGCGTCGACCTGCGGCTGCGCCCGGACCCCGCCTCGACGCAAGTCGCCGTGTCGGTTCCGGCCGCTCTCGATTATTACGGCAGCATCGGCCAGAACTGGGAACGGGCCGCCTTCATCAAAGCGCGGGCTTGCGCCGGCGATCTCGCGCTGGGCGACGACGTCCTCGAGGAGCTCGCGCCGTTCATCTGGCGCAAATACCTCGACTTCGCCACGCTTGCCGACGTCCACGCGATGAAGCGCCAGATCCATGCCTATAAGGGGCATGGCGACATCGCAGTCGAAGGTCATAACATCAAGCTCGGCCGCGGCGGCATCCGCGAGATCGAGTTCTTCGTGCAGACTCAGCAATTGATCGCCGGCGGTCGCAACCCGCTGCTGCGCGGGCGCCAGACGCTCGCGACCCTCGCCATGCTCGCCGACGGGCAATGGATCGACATGCAGGCGAAGGCCGAGCTGACCGCCGCCTACCTCTTTCTGCGCGAGGTCGAGCATCGCCTGCAGATGGTGGCCGACGAACAGACCCACACGCTGCCACCCGAGCGGGAGAGCCTCGACCGTTTTGCGCGCTTCGCTGGCTTCGACGGACGCGACGCCTTCGCCGACGCCCTGCTCACGCATCTGCACGCGGTGCAGCGCCATTATGCACGGCTGTTCGAAGACGCGCCGGCGCAGGCGGCGCGTCAGCGCGGCCTCGTCTTCCCGTTCGACCACAATGAGCGCGAGACGCTCGACAAGCTCGTGGCGATGGGATTTCGGCAGCCGATCGAAGTATCCGACACGATCCGCCGCTGGCTCGCGGGCGCCCCGCGACCGCTCAAGGGGCAGGTCGCGCGCAGTCATTTCGCCCAGCTGGTGCCGGTGCTGATCGACCATCTCGCCCGCGCGGAGAATCCGGACGGGGCGATCGTCGCGTTCGATCATTTCCTCAACCGCTTGCATGGGGGCGCGACGCTGTTTGCGCTGCTCAACCAGAATCCGGATCTCGTCGCCCTCGTCGCGCATCTGCTCGGCACGGCGCCGCGGCTCGCCGACATTCTCGCGCAGCATCCGCAAGTCATGGACCCGCTCATCGACCCGGCCTTTTTCGGCGCCCTGCCGAACGCCGACCTGCTGCAGGCCGAGCTGGCGCGCTCGCTCGAACAGGCGCGCACCGACGAGGATTTCCTCGACCGCGTGCGGCTGTTCGGCCAGGAGCACATGTTCCTGATCGGCGCGCGCATCCTGTCGGGCACGGTGTCGGCCGAGCAGGCGGGCGAAGCGTTCGCGAGCCTCGCCGATGTGGTCATTCGCGCGCTGCACCACACCACCGAAAAAACTTTCGCCGCAAGCTACGGCCGCATTCCCGGCGGCGAGAGTGCGATCCTCTCCATGGGCAAGCTCGGCGGGCGCGAGATGACGGCGAGTTCCGATCTCGATCTGATCGTCATCTACGACTTCGATCCCGCGCATCCGGAGTCGGACGGACCGCGCCCGCTTTACGGCGGCCAATACTACGCAAGGTTCACCCAGCGCCTCATCAACGCGCTCACCACCCAGACCAATTACGGCCGCCTCTACGAGGTCGACATGCGGCTGCGGCCCTCCGGCCGCTCGGGGCCGGTCGCGACCTCGCTCGCCTCGTTCCGCGAATACCAGCGCAGCGAGGCGTGGACCTGGGAGCACATGGCGCTGACGCGCGCGCGCGTCGTCTCCGCATCACCCGCCTTTGCCGCGCAGGTGGAGCAGGCGATCCACGACATTCTGTGCCTGCCCCGCGACGCAGCGATCATCGCCGGCGACGTCGTCGAAATGCGCCGGGCGATCGCAACCGAAAAAGGGGATCAGGAACGCTGGAACCTCAAATACGTCGCCGGCGGGCTTGTCGATCTCGAATTCATCTCGCAGTACCTGCAGCTCGTCCACGCCGCGGAGACGCCCGCCATTCTCGACACGTCGACGATCCGCGTGCTGGAGAAAGCGGCGCGGCACGGCATTCTCAAGGCCGAGGACGCCGAGGTGTTGCGCCCGGCGGCGCGGCTCTATCACGACCTGACCCATATTCTGCGCCTGTGCCTTACCGCGCCATTCGATCCGGACACCGCCGGACGCGGCCTTGTCGGCCTGCTCACCCGCGCGGCCGACGTGCCCGACATAGCGACGCTCGAAGCGCATCTCGTCGATACGCAGGAGCGCGTGCGCCGGAGCTTCGTCCGCATCCTCGGCGCTGCGCCGTGAGCCTACCGGCAATGGAACCGAAGCCCCGCGCCATCAAATTCAATGACGCAGCGTGCTCTTCTCCGTCGTGCGAAGATGCACCGACGAGCCCCACTTATAGTCGATCGGCGGCGGCACCTGCTCCTTGGTCGGGAGGCGAAGCAAAACGATGGTTCCCTTGTTCGGCGTCGAGCGGATGCGCATCGTGCCGCGATGGAGCTCCACCAGCGATTTCGATATCGCGAGTCCCAGTCCCGAGCCCTGATGGCTTTTGGTGAAATGGTCCTCGACCTGTTCGAAGGGCCGGCACAATTTCGCCAGCGCCTCGCGCGCGATGCCGATCCCCGTGTCGGCAATGGCGATGACCACGCTGCGCCCCGTATTGCGCGCATGCACCCGCACCTCGCCGCCTTCGTCGGTGAACTTCACCGCGTTTGACAGGAGGTTGAGCAAGACCTGCTTCAGGGCGCGCCGGTCTGCGGTCAACACGAGGCCGGGTGCGATGCGCGCGTTGACGGTGAGCGCTTTGTCCTCGGCGCGCTTGGCGACCACGCGGAGCGCTTCGCCCAGAATGCGGTCCACCGCCACGTCCTCGAAATCGAGCCGCAACCGTCCGGCCTCGATGCGCGACATATCGAGAATGTCGTTGATCACCTCCAAGAGATACTGGCCGCTCTCGCGGATGTCCCGGCAGTACTCGTCATAGCGGTCGACCCCGAGCGGGCCGAACAGTTGCGCTTCCATGATTTCGGAGAAGCCGATGATGGCGTTGAGCGGCGTGCGCAACTCGTGGCTCATATTGGCGAGGAACTTCGATTTCGCCTGATTGGCGTCCTCGGCCCGCGTCTTTTCGGCCGAGTATTTCTCGGCGAGTTCGGCAAGCTCGCGCGCCTGCGTCTGCAGGGCGTGCTGGGAGGCGCGCAGGTCGGCGATCGTCGCCATGAGCCTGCGCTCGCTCTCGACCAGCTGCGCTTCGTGCCGCTTGATGGCGGTGATGTCGGTGCCGACGGAGACGTAGCCGCCGTCCTTGGTGCGGCGTTCGCTGATCTGGAGCCAGCGGCCGTCGTCGAGCTGCGCCTCGAAAGTGCGCGCGCCGAGCATCGCCGATCCGCGCTCATTCACGATCGTGCGCGCGACGTGCTGACGTCCGGCCGCGAGCACGGCCTCGTAGGAGGTTCCGGCGGCGGTCGCGTCGTCGGACAGATTGTGCAGCTCCTGGAAGTTCGAATTGCACAGCACCAGGCGGTTCTCCGCATCCCACAGGACGAACGCCTCCGGAATGGTCTCGATCGCGTCGCGCAGCCGCAGGTCGGCCGCCATGGTCCGCTCGACCAGCGACTTCTGCTCGGTGATGTCGACCGCTATGCCGATGAGGTGCGGACCGCCCGCGTCCGGCTGTCGGATGATTTCGCAGCGCACCCGCAGCCACACCCAGTGTCCGCGCGCGTGGCGCATGCGGAAGGCGCGGTCGATCGACTGGGCGTTTCCGTCGGCGAGTTCCGCGGCCAGCGCATACAGATCGGCGTCCTGCGGGTGCACGAGCTTGTTGACGTCGCCGAAAGCGAGAAGATCGTCGCGCGCCTCGAGCCCGAGGATCGCGAACATCGACTGCGACCAGAAGATGCGGCCGCTGGCGAGGTCCCAATCCCACAGCCCGCAGCGGCCGCGATTGAGCGCGGTGTCGATGCGGCGGCGCACCGTGTCATGGATCAGATCGGCCTCGCGGGCGCGCGCCGACTGCCAATGAAAGGCGAAGCCGAGAATCAAGGCGACGAAACCGGTGGTGGCGGAGAGCGTGACGGTGAGCGTCGTGTCGGACCGCCAGCGGGCGAGCGCACGCGCGCTCGGTTCGATGACGGCGAGATGACCGAGCGGTGTCCGCAAGGGGTGAACGGTCGCGAATGCTTCGGTCCCGTCGACAAGCAGGATTTCGCGCGCGTTGGCCCGCTTTGCAAAGGTGACGAACAGATGGTCGGGTCCGATAATTTCCATGAGCTGCCGGCCGGCGCCGGTTCTTGCGGAAGATGCGGCAAGAATCAGGCCGCTCGCGTCGGACACGACGATGTCCCGCTGCTTGAACGGCGCGCGGCCGGCGAACGCCGCCAAGGAATCCTGAATGTGGCGGAGATCGACATCCGCACGTTGCTCGCGTGCGGCGAGATTTATCCGCTCCGCCAACTGACCGGCCAACAGGTCGAGCTCGGTGACGACGGCCGCAATGACTTGCCGCCGGTTATCATGCACCTGCAGGCCGGCGCCGATCGCAACCGTGACCAGAAACGTGACGATCAGCACGGGCACCGCGCGACGCAGCACGGTTTCGGCGCCGAGGAGACGCCGGTAGGCCGGCTTGGCGATCGACTGAGCCAAGCCCTTGATGGAATCCGTATTGGTGAACGCGCTCGCAACATGCGCGGGCACCATCGCTAGCCTCCTCAGGGTCAATCTCTCCGGATTGACGTGCCGCATCTCTCCGAATGTGCGCCATTGGAATCGAAACGCCTGATTCTGTCGAGAGACCCCGAGTCACATTCCCGGATCATGCGAGACCGCGGGGGATAACCACGTACAATGCTGGTTACGCCTTCGCGCCGGATCGGAGCGCTGCTTCGTCGGCCTTTTCCTGCCGCCGACCCGCGATGGCCTGCGCTGCCGATGAATTAGGACGCCGTTACGCAGCGACGAGCGAGCGGTCCACGATGTCCTTGAGGTCGCGCGACAGTGCCGGCGCGGCTGCAACGCGCTGAAGTTCCGCTTCCGCTCTCTTGCGCCGCACCGGTTCGAGCGCGCGCCAACTCCGGAACGCAGTCATCAGGCGCGCGGCGACCTGCGGGTTCCTGCCGTCCAATGCGAGCACCGTATCGGCGATGAAGGCGTAGCCCGCTCCGTCGGCACGGTTGAACTGGGTCTGGTTCGCCTGGGCGAATGTGCCAATCAGCGCGCGAACCCGATTCGGATTGGCAAGCGAGAAGGCCGGATGGGCGGCGAGTTCCCGCACTCGCGCCAAGGTTTCCGCCTCGGGAATCATGGCCTGCAGGGCGAACCATTTATCGATCACCAGCGGATCGAACTGGTAGCGGCGATAGAAGTCGTCGAGCGCATTCTGACGTTCCGGGGTCTCGTACAGGCTCAAGGTCGAGAGCGCCGCCATCCGGTCCGTCATGTTGTTGGCGGCGCGGTATTGCTGCACGGCGAGCGCGATCCCCTCCGCATCGCCGCGCGCCGCGATCAGGTCGAGACAGACGTTTCTCAGCGCGCGTCGCCCGGCGCTGGCTGCGTCGGGACTGTAGGGACCGCCGTCGTGCAAACCGAGATAAGTCGAGAGCAGCGCGGGGCCGAGCGCGACTCCGATCGCATAACGCAATGCGTGCCGGGCGAGGAAGATCGCGTCCGGATCGACGTCGCGCATGAGATCGCGGGCGGTGTCGCCTTCGGACGGCATCGAGAGCGCCTGCGCGACGAAGGCCGGTTCCAGCCGCGTGTCGGCAAGAATCGCCGCGAGCGCATCGAGCAATCCGGCGTCCTGTCGTAACGGGCGGCCTGCGCACGCCGCCCCGACATTGTCGATGAGAAGCGCGGATGCAAGCGTCTGCACCGCCTGCCATCGGTTGAATGAATCGCCATCGCGGGCCGCGAGAAAGCGCAGTTCGTCGTCCGACAGATCGGAACTGACCTTCACCGGCGAAGAGAATCCCCGGTTGAGCGAAAGCGCCGGGCGCACGGCGGCGCCCGTGAAAACGAAACTCTCCGCCGCCTTGGTGAGCGTGAGAACGCCATTAGCGAGCGTGCAGCCGTCGCTCAGAACGAGCGGCAGGTCGCAGCCGTCCGGCCCGACAAGCCCGAACGCGAGCGGCACGACCATCGGCGTCTTGATCGGCTGGCCCGGCGTCGGCGGAACGACCTGCGCGATTTCGAGCGAGAAAGTGTGCGCATGCGGGTCGTGGCGGGTGGTGACGACGAGTTCCGGCGTGCCGGCCTGGCTGTACCACAGCATGAACTGGCGGAGCTCGACGGATGCTGCGTCGGCAAAGCAGCCGATGAAGTCCTCGACCGTTGCGGCGCGTCCGTCGTGGCGTGCGAAATAAAGATCCATGCCGGCGCGGAACGGCTCCTGACCCAGCAGAGTCTTGAGCATCCGCACCACCTCGGCGCCCTTCTCATAAACGGTCGCGGTATAGAAGTTGTTGATCTCGCGATAAATCTCGGGCCGCACCGGGTGGGCGAGCGGGCCGGCATCCTCGGCGAACTGATGACTGCGCAGCATGCGCACATCAGCGATGCGCCTGACCGTGCGCGAGCGCATGTCGGAGGAGAATTCCTGGTCGCGGAAAACGGTCAGGCCTTCCTTCAGGCAGAGCTGGAACCAGTCGCGGCAGGTGATGCGATTTCCGGTCCAATTGTGGAAATACTCGTGGGCGATGACCGCCTCGATCGCCGCGTAGTCGGCGTCGGTCGCGGTCTCGGGCGAGGCAAGGATGTACTTGTCGTTGAAGACGTTGAGACCCTTGTTCTCCATCGCGCCCATATTGAAGTCGGACACGGCGACGATCATGAAGACACCGAGGTCGTATTCGCGCCCGAACGCCTCTTCGTCCCAGCGCATCGCGCGCTTCAACGCTTCCATCGCGTAGGCCGCGCGCTCCTCCTTGCCCGGCTCGACATAGATCCGCAGCGCGACCTCGCGCCCCGACATGGTCGTGAAACTGTCCTCGCGCATGTCGAGCCGGCCGCCGACCAGGGCAAACAGATAGCAGGGCTTCGGATGCGGGTCGTGCCACACGGCGAAGTGCCGCCTCGTGCCTTCGATCTCGCCCGCCGCGACGAGATTGCCGTTGGCGAGCAGCACCGGCGCCTCCGCGCGGTCGGCTTCGATGCGGGTGGTGTATACGGCCATCACGTCGGGCCGGTCAGGAAAGTAGGTGATGCGGCGGAAGCCCTCCGCCTCGCATTGCGTGCAGTAGGTTCCGCCCGAGCGATACAGCCCCATCAGCTTGGTGTTCGCGGAAGGATCGAGGAACGTCTCGATCTCGAGCTCGAACGGCCGCGGCGGCGGCTGGGTGATCGTGAGGCCGTCGGCGGTGGCGATGAACGCCTCCGGCGACACCTCCTCGCCATCGATCCGAACGGCGACCGGCTCGATCTCGTCGCCGTCCAGAATGACGGGGGCGGGGGCGCCGGCCTGCGGATTCGGCCTGAGCGCGAGCCGCGCGCGGACGCGCGTCCGGGTTGGGTGCAGCGCGACATCGAGATCGACGGAATCGACCAGCCAGTCCGGCGGGCGATAGTCCACAAGGCGGACGGGACGGCCCTGTTCGGTGCGCATGTCTGACCTCAAAAAGGATCTGCGGGCAAAGACAACGCGGCCGCGCGGACGATCATGGCAAGCAACAAATGCGAGCGGTAACGAGTTCGGCCCAAGCGCCGCGGACGTCATTTATGCCGTCTGCCGGCAAATGCAAAGCCACGCGCGGGCCCGTTCGGCGCGGCCGAACAGCGCCGCGCCCATGCAACCCGACCGCGATTGCCTCGGCCCGCGCTTTAAGCCTATTTGCGACACTATGCCCGTATCGATGCGGCGAAGCGGGCGGCAGGATGAATCTGCAGTCGGCGCGGACGTGCAGATGTCCGCAGGGAGACCGATGGAGGACCAACAACATGCGAGCAACAACGACAGCGGCATTGGTCGGCGCCGCGCTGATGGCATTGGCGTCAACGGCGACGGCGCAGGCGCCAGCGTCGGCGCCAGGATCGGCCGGCTCCTACCCGAACCAGATGGTCAAGATCGTGGTGCCGTTCTCGGCAGGCAGCGTCACCGACGGCTTGGCGCGCATCATCGCCGACAAGCTCACCGGCCTGTGGAAGCAGCAGGTCATCGTCGAGAACCGGCCCGGCCTGCCCGGCACCACCGCTGTCGCCAAATCCCAGCCGGACGGCTACACCCTGATGCTGACCTCGAACGGGCACACCATTGCCGGCGTCATCAACAAGAACATCCAGTTCGATCCGGTGAAGGACTTTTCCGGCGT